>CAMWKA010000226.1 GCA_947174725.1 uncultured Lachnospiraceae bacterium
ATAAGGCGTAAAATATGGATATTACGGAAAAGCCCCTGCTTTACTGGATCAGAACCTCTAAAGGGGCTTATTTTAGTGGCTAAAATTATTTATAAAGAATAAAAACGTGCATTGTTTTTTTGTTGTGTATTATATAAAATAAAATTATAGTTTGTAAAAAAAATAGAAGATGCTGTTGCCTTATGGCAGGAATTCTTGGGATTACCTATTGTTACGTTGAGTTGACGGGAAAGACGACATATTTGCGGTAATAGATTATTATAGTATCCATTGTTTCCATAACAGGGAGGTCGGTATGTTTCTTTTTACAAAAATGATGATAAAACACCATATCAAACGCAGTTATATGATCATTTTGGGAATTGCCTGCTCGGTGGCAATGATGTTCTGCATGATCCAGATGGGAGACAGTATTATTAATAAATATAAAGAGCAGGCAATGGGAACAAATCTGTACGATTTTCATATAGAAAGTTTATCAAAGGAACAGGCGGATTGGCTAAAGGCGGAACTGGATCAGGAAATGATAGAGGCATCAGGAATCTTATATAGTGATTTCGGCGATATGCAGATGAAATTGGAAGCGTATGCGAAAATGGAGTTTGTTTTATGCGTGGGAACGAAGGAAGGGTTGGAAGAACCCGGCCTGCGGCTTCAGGAAGGAAGATGGAGCGAGGCATCAGATGAGATCGTTTTGGAACAGTATGTCTGCAGTATATTGGGAGTCGGAATAGGCGATGAGGTCACAGTCTTCTGTGATCTGACAGGGGACCCCTGGCGTTTCCGTCTTGTCGGCATCATGGAAAACACACCGATTTTATCAAGCAGCGACTGGAAAAGGGGATACATGAATGTTTCTTTTCCGTTCCTTTATGAATCGAAGCTGCTCACACCGGAGACAGAAGAACATACCCTGATCGTCACGGTGAATTCCGATGTGGATGATTATGATTCTGATGAAAACTTCGAAATCATGGTAAAAGGTCAGGAACTGCTGGCACGGGTTTATGGACTTGATGGTTATCTTAATACGGTTCAGAAAGTGGGTAGCGGACAGGTTTCAGAGGAAGAACTGGAAGTTGTAAAAAAAATCAACAGGCAAGTAGGATTTAATAGCAGCAAAGAGGAAAATATTGAGGAATATCAGTTACAGTCGGAAACAGGAAACGTATTAAAAGCATTGGCTATACTGCTTGCGGTAACCATGGTCTTACTGATCTTTAACAGTATGCACCTTTCCATTGTTGAAAACACAAGGGAATTAGGAATGCTCCGCTGCATTGGGATGAACTACCGGCAGACCGGTTTCATCGTATTTGCGGAAAATGTCTGTTATTGCATTTTAGGGTACGGGATCGGCATTGTATTCGGAAATATCATGAACCGGCTGTTTGCAAAAAATATCCTTCTGTATTTGACCGGTGAACCGGTAACGATCAGACAGCTTGGAAGCAGTTATTTGCTGACGGCGGCGGTTGTCCTTGTATCCCTGCTGCTGGCGTTCGTGCTGTCCGTACATAAGATCTTAGCACTGACGCCCATAGAAGCAAGCAAATATAATGGATTAAGCGCCAGGATCTCCAAGGTGCGGGCGATGGAGAAGTGGTCTTGTGTGAAATTTGCCGAAAGAAATATTGGCAGGGAACGGAGCAAAAGCGTGATCGTGATGCTCTCCATGATTTTTTCCATGATGATACTGATGCTCATCGTCAATACCATGAGCAACGTAAAGCTGCCGGAGAAGGATCAAAAGAGCGAGTTTTCGGACTATGAGATCTATGTGCCCCTTGCCGGAATCATAGAAACTATGGAGGGAAATGCTTCAGCGGAAATTTCTGTTTCGGAGATGGAAGCTGTCATGAATGTAACCGGAGTGGAAGAACTGTACGCTATCGGCTGGTGCATAGATCCGGAGTTAGATATGTATCAGCAAAATGGGGAAATCATAGCACCATATATTTATAATGATGAATTGTTTCAATGGCTATTTGAACAAAACGGGAAATCGGAACTTTGGGAAAAAGATGTAGAGTCTATCTGTGTGATCACGGGAACATACGGAGAAGAAGAACAGGAACTCCTCGATGAGATAGAGGAGACGGGTGCCATGGTTTACAGATTGGAGAACGGGGAAGAAGGCAGCCTGAATGTCGGTTTGGTGCTTCATACGGATTACATGCCGGACATTAGGGGAATAGGCACTAGTGAGGTTGCGATCATTCTGACGGAAAAAGCCGCTTCGGAAATATTTGGTGAGTATTCTTATTTGGACATAATGGTAAAACTGGATCCTAATGCCGATGACGGGACGTATACAGCGATCAATACAATCTTTGCCGATAATGAGTATGCAATATGCGGATCTTATGAGGTCGGTATGGAGAAGTTGGTCACGGACACACTGGTGATCATATACATTGCCGCGTTGATCGTAACTGCCACGGCAGTAACAGCGGTCTTAAATATGATGATCATCATGAAAGCAAACCTTGTTCTCAGACGGAAAGAACATGGTATATGGAGGGCATTGGGAATGCCCTTAAAGCAATTAAAACAAACGATCAGTATGGAGATATTGTTAATGCTTTTTATTTCCTATGTGATCGCGGTGGTCCTTTCCTTTCCACTTCAATGTTATATGTGTGTCCAGATGGAAAATTTTAATGTGAAAGGGATCGTAACAGGCTATCTCGGGGTCGGCATCGTCTCCATAACGGTTGTGTATTTCTTAGTTATGGCAGGGCTTAAGTTTAAGCAGACCAATGAAATTATGGCGGATATTAGGGAGGACTGATTATGAGCTTAATTGAATTGAAACATGCGGTAAAAGAATATACCGTGGGAGACATTGCGGTGCGTGCGCTGAATGATCTCAGCCTTGAGGTACAGCAGGGGGAGATCATTGTCATTTTGGGAGAAAGCGGTTCGGGAAAAAGTACCCTGCTCAATATCATGGGCGGGCTGGATGTCCTGACCTCCGGAGAGATCCTGTTAGAGGGAAAGCCATACACGAATTTTAAAGATGCGGAGATGTCAAAGCTGCGCAGACAGAAATTCGGGTTTATATTCCAGTCTTATAATCTTCTTCCGCTTTTGACCATTTATGAGAATATCATCGCATCGCTTCTTTTGGATAACAAGCGTGTGCTGCGAAATGAGGTGGAGACCTTAAGCGAGAGCCTTGGCATCAAAGAGCAGCTTGATAAATTTCCTAATCAGCTCTCCGGCGGGCAGCAGCAGCGAGCAGCAATCGTAAGGGCATTGCTGAATCATCCGATGGTCATTTTTGCGGATGAACCGACGGGAAATCTGGATAAGGATACCGGTGAGCAGGTGATGAGTTGTCTGATCGATGCAGTGAAAAAAGAAGGGGCAACCTTAGTCATGGTAACGCATAATGAAAAGCTTGCTTCCTGTGCGGACAGGGTGATACGGATGGAAAACGGAAAAAGAAAGTAATGACGATGCAGGCGGTAGCTCTTGGGATCTTTCTGGCGCTTTGTGTTCTTGCCTGCTTTACGGCGTTTTTCAGAGACGGGAATCTCAAAGTTTCCCTTATTTCAACGATGCTCATGGCTGTGTTTTTTGTTTTATTCGGCGTGACGGCAGGGATTTATACCGCCTCCTTTTTGACGGAAAAAGGTCCGCGGATCTTTTTCGGAATTCCCTCCATAGTGGCTTCGCTTATGACGACGCTTATGTATATAGGGGAAATGATATTATTAAACAGATATCTGTACCGTTTTGGGGAGGGATTCATGACAGGCCCTTAACGCTTTTTGATGCTTCCAAATAGTTAAGTTGATTTGCAAATTCAGATACTTGAGTACATGATTTGGAGGCTTTAATGATATCTTCGATTAAAACAGGAATTGATGAAATAGTATTATTTTGCAAAAGTTGATCAATATTTAATGAAAGAG
>CAMWKA010000227.1 GCA_947174725.1 uncultured Lachnospiraceae bacterium
ATGTTACCCTGAGTGATGAAATGGATGAGACGCTGAATACCTTGTATGATACGCTGCATGATGGGCAGCTGCAATTACAGGGAGAGGAATATTCACGTTTTGTATTGAATCTGACATTACCGGTAGAAGGACAGCCGACGTATGACGCGATGGAGGAAATCAGAGGGATCGCCTCGAAATATTATGATGTTAATCAGGTGGTTCTGGTGGGTAATTCAACCAGCGCGCATGATCTGGAATCTTCTTTTGCAACTGATAATTTGATCATCAGCATCCTGACGGCGCTGTTTGTTATGATCATTCTGTTTTTTACTTTCCAGTCAGCAGGACTTCCGGTGCTGCTGGTATTGACGATACAGGGAAGCATCTGGATCAACTTTACGGTGCCTGTTTTACAGGATACCGGTGTTTATTTTATTGCATATCTGATCGTTTCCGCGATCCAGATGGGCGCGACGATCGATTATGCAATCGTTATTTCCAGCCGTTATATGATCCTGCGGCAGGAGGTTCCCTTAAAGGACGCAATCACAGAAACGATTGACAAGGCATTTCCAACAATTTTTACCTCAGGTTCGATCTTAACCTGTGCCGGATTTCTGATTGGATATATCTCCTCGGACGCGACGATCGCTGCCATTGGTATTGCGCTGGGACGTGGAACCTTGATATCTATTTTGTTGGTATTATTTGTACTTCCGCAGATCCTGATGCTGGGAGATATCATATTGGAAAAGACGGCGCTTGCCATTAATTTGACCGGAAGACAGCGTGAGTACAGAGGCAGGGCACTGGTATCCGGTCATGTAAGCGGTTATGTGCAGGGGATGATCGATGCTGATATGAGCGGTCTGATTCAGGGGGAGATGAAGATCAAGGTGGACACGCTGCTGCCCAGAAGACAGGCTCAGATCACGCCAATGGACGATAAGCTTGAGATGCATGGAGAAGATGATAGTGAGGATGATAGTTAAAAAGTAATGATGTAATAGTCCAGAAATCAAAAAATGAGTTGTGCAGAAAGGAAGCATATTTCTTATGAGAAAATTCATTAAATATCATCAAATATTTGCAGCAGTTATGATGGTTACTTTGTTATTTACCGTGATCCCGATTCCGGTAAGGGCGGACGGGGATACAATCGAGATACATACGGTGGCGGATTTTTTAGAGTTTGCAGAAAATTGTAAGACAGACGGCTGGAGTATCGGAAAGATGATTGTTTTACGAAACGATCTGGATATTTCCGGTTTGACGTTTGACGGTATCCCATATTTTAATGGAACATTTCGGGGATGCGGATATACGATCAGCTTTCTTGGTATGGAGCCGGTGGGTTCGCATTATGGGTTATTCCGTTATATCGGAAGCATGGGACTCGTAAGAGATCTGAATGTGCGTGGCAGCATCACTCCGACAGGAACCGCTTCCATGATTGGAGGAATTGCAGGCGTTAATCAGGGGATGATACTGAATTGTTCTTATAACGGGAGTGTGCGAGGAAAAAATGAAGTAGGCGGTATTGCCGGTTGTAATGCAGAATCAGGGATGATTCTGAACTCAACCAATTACGCCACAGTTTTAGCGACTGACCAGACAGGTGGTATCGCAGGCAGGAATGAAGGGCTGATTGCGGACTGTGATAATCAGGGCAATATCAACATAAAGGAACTGGATACGACGATGGATCTTGGAGGAGTGGATATTGGGACGCTCAATCTGACAGGAAATATCGTGACCCGTAATGATATGGGAGGTATCGCAGGTACATCAGAGGGAGTGATCACCGGCTGCTGGAACAGCGGCACGATCGGATTTGAACATACAGGGTATAATGTAGGCGGTATTGCGGGTAGTCAGAGTGGACAGATCTTTGACTGTACGAATGAAGGAACGGTTTATGGCAGAAAGGATGTCGGGGGTATTGTCGGTCAGGCGTTGCCGTTTATGGAGGCGACATATCTTTCGGAAAAAGTGGAAAGCGCGCAGGATCGGGTATCAGGTCTGAATAATACATTAAACAGTATCGTCAGCTCTGTATCTGATACGGCGGAAGAAAGCAGGAATTATGCGGATCAGCTCAGGACGCAGTATCAGGAGGAGTGGAAGTCGGTATCCCAGAATCTGACGACGATTCTGGATACCATTTCGGAAAATGAGGCAGTTGCAGGGCAATATCGGGAGAATATCTTTCAGGCTATGGAGGCGATCGCTTCCGAAGGAGATCTGTTGGATATGCTTACGCAAATCAGTGAAAACCGTATTTCGGATCAGACGAACGGATCGGCTCGGCGGATCAGGGAACAGTTACAGATCATCAATGATAATCTGCAACTGATTCAGGCGCAGTATGAGATCGATGAAGAAAGCGAAGAAGAGTTGAAAAACAGTTTGCAGGAAGAGCTGCAGAATAACAGCCGGGCGGAAGATCTGGACCAGTTTGTGGAAATCATAGAGCAGGGCGGCAGAGAGGCATCGGCGGGAATGGATAGCGTGGTGTCCCAGATCAATTCGGCACTGGATGCCGTGGAAGTGGACATGACAATATTGCGGGAAAGGGGATTCGTTGAAGATGTTTCCGGTATGAATTTTGATCCGGATGCCAAGGGTATGATCAGCGGAAGTATCAATTCCGGCAGTATCAATGGGGATATCAATGTCGGCGGTATTGCGGGTACGATGAATATCGAATACGGCAGTGACCCGGAAACAGATTTTTCTTTTTCCGGAGATGTTAATATTGTTCTGCGCACTACGTTAAATGATGTCATTATGGACTGTAAGAATTTTGGCATTGTCAGTGCCAAAAAAGATCATGCGGGCGGTATTGTCGGAGGACAGCTTTTGGGATTGGTTTATTCCTGTGAGGCATATGGATATGTGATTGCTGCGACGGGTGATGAGATTGGCGGTATTGCAGGATACAGCGAGGCGGCAGTACGAGGATGCTATAGCCTGTGCAGCATGGAGGGGCAGGATCGGATCGGCGGTATTTGCGGATATGGATGTACGATAGAAAATTGTATCAGTATTGGTGAAATAAAAAGTGAAGGGGAGTGCAGGGGTGCGATTGCCGGGGAAGTGGATGAGGAAGGCAGCCGGATCGGTAATTTCTTTGTCAGCGATACGTTGGAAGGAATCGATGGGATCAGCTATCTGGGACTGGCGGAGCATAGCTCTTATGATACCATTATGCAGATGGAGGGGATCCCGGATGATTTCCGCCAGATCAGAGTGACGTTTATGGCGGATGAAGCCGTCATTGAAGAACAGCAGAAGCTGTATGGATCTATACTGCGGGATGAGGAGTTTCCTGTGATTCCGGAGAAAGAAGGTTATTATGCGCAGTGGGATTATGATGATATGCCGCTGCTCAACAATGAGATGCTCATAGCGGAATATATTCCGTGGGTAGAGGCGCTGGCAAGCGGGGAAAAGGTTGAAGATGGCAGGTTGCTGATGTTGGCGGCGGGAGAATTTTATCAGGAAGATGTTCTGCGTCTGAGTGAGGTGACGGCAGTTCCCCAGGTGCCGCTAATGGAGCAGGATACGTTGTTGTATATGTATGCGTGGGAAATCGAAATGGCAAATCAGCATGTGCTGCCGGTGGAACTGGAATGTCATTTCGCGGTGCCAGAGCCCGGTCGGACAAAGTTGTATTTCCTTAAAGACGGTGCATGGACGCTGGTTCCGGCGACGGAAGATGGAAGCTATCTTGTGGCATCGATTCCCTATGGCGCGTCCTTTGCGCTGGTGGAAAGTAATGAGGGACTGTCTTATGCGGCGGTGATTGCTGGCGGGGTTCTGCTGGTGATTGTGGCAATTGCGGCAGTACGGACGAAGCGGAGGAAAAAGCAAATATAAAAAATAGGTGTTAATTTTTGCCTCTTTC
>CAMWKA010000228.1 GCA_947174725.1 uncultured Lachnospiraceae bacterium
ATATAGGTAATCTGTTCAATATCTGAAAGGAGATAGAATTATGGCAAAGAAAAAAGGAAATATGATATTATGGGGCCTTGTGATCGGAGCGGCAGCTGCAGGCGCATATCATTATCTTCAAAATAAACAAAAAGCGACGGTTGCTGATGAATTTGACGATTTTGACAATTTCGAGGACGCCGCAGATGATACGCAGACAAAGGACCGCCATTATGTTCCTTTAAATCTTGACAATGCGAAAGCATTTGTCAGTGATACGATCGACAAAGCGAAGGAAGCAGTTTCCAAAGTCAGCAGGAAACTGCAAAAAGAAGATGTGGAAGATGATGTGATCATTGATGATATCTTTGATGATCTTAAGGAATCAGAGGAAGGAACCGCGAAAGAAGACGCAGAAAACCCGACAGCTGATCATGCCGACTCCGCCAACGCTAATCAGGCACCGGCTGAAGATTCTTCTTCCACAGAAGATTTCTTTGATGACGAGCAATAACTATCGTCATATGACGATAGTTATCTGTCGATAGTTATTTGAAAACCACCGCATTACTTATGCGGTGGTTTTTTCAGTGAAGCATTTCTTTTATTTCATCCGCTGTTTCAATTCCTCCAGCACTTCCTCCGCCTGAGATCTCTGCACCTTAGTTGCCTTTGGTGAGGAAAGGATAGTCGAAAGGATTCTTTTTGCTTTGGCATACTCGCCGGCTTCCATATTTAATACCGCCAGCAGATAATCCAGCGTATCATCATTCAGTCCGGCATACGGAGGTGTCTCCGCAGTCATCGCCTTGGTAAATCCTTCCAGCGCGATTCTCTGGTTCTCCCGCTCCTGCGCCATCAGCATCTCCACCGTATCATCATGGTCTTTTGCATCCTCCGGCAGCGTTTCCCGCATACCTCTGTAGATCCATGACAGCTTCAACGCAATGAAAGCTTTTTCGCTGTCCTTTGCCTGACGAACCACAGCATTCATCAACGCCAGCTTATAACGTATCACCGCTTCCTCATAGGTAATGACGATACCTTCCGTCTTCATTGGTTTAAACTTTGGCATGATGTTTTCCTGAAGTAATTTTCGATGGGGTCTTGGCAGCGGTCCATGGAACTTTACCATATTGGCATAACCGCAATGATTGCAGACGATGACATCATATTTCAGGAAATCCACGCCTTCATTCCGCGGACGCAGATCCAGATCATGTCCATAATTTCTGATCTTATTATGACGTACGATGGACTGTTTAAATTCCTCATTGCATACCGGGCACTCAAATGACTTCTGCAGAAGATAATCTTCCTCATGGATCTCCGCCGGTTCATTTTTCCCTTCAGAACTTCCACTGTCCTTTTTATCTGCTCCATAAATATTGATATTTTCCAAACCGCCCAGTCCAAGCGATTCCAATCCGCTGAGAATTGACATATATGTACCTTCCCTTTCTGAAATGATGTTGTAAGATCTTATTACATTTAATACGCCTTCGCGCTCCTTATATCATTAAATCATTTTTCCGTCATTTTGGCAATACAAAAGAACTCTTTAAACCGACGATCCGGTTAAACACCAGCGCCTCCGGCTTGGAATCCTTATAGTCCACACAGAAAAATCCCTGTCTGACAAATTGGAAACTCTCATAAGGTTTTGCCTCTGCAAGAGACGGTTCCAAACAGCAGTCCTTTAATTCAACCAACGAATTCGGATTCAGATTGATACTGCCGTCCTCCTCATTATAAACGCCCTTCTCCTCGTCAACAAGATTCTCATATAAACGGACGGTCGCTTTTACCGCATATGGCGCCGGAACCCAGTGGATCGTCCCTTTGACCTTCCTTGCGTTAAATCCGCTGCCCTGCTTCGTCTCCGGATCATACGTGGCATGAACAACGGTCACTTTGCCGTTTTCATCCTTCTCAAAACCGGTACAGGTGACAAAATACGCGCTCATCAGTCTTACCTCATTGCCCGGAAACAGACGGAAATATTTTTTCGGCGGTTCCTCCATAAAATCTTCCCTGTCGATATAAAGTTCCCTGCAAAACGGCACCTTCCGGCTGCCCAAAGATTCATTTTCAAGGTTATTGGGGATCTCCAGTTCCTCTACCTGCCCCTCCGGATAATTGTCAATAATCAGGCGGATCGGGTCTAACGCCGCCATGACACGGGGACGCTTTAGTTTCAGGTCTTCCCGGATACAGTATTCAAGCATGGCATAATCCGCTGAAGCATTGGCTTTGCTGACGCCACACAGCTCAACAAAACGCTGGATCGATTCCGGTGTAAATCCACGTCTCCTAAGCGCCGCAATCGACACCAGCCTGGGATCATCCCAGCCATCCACGATACCGTCTTCCACAAGCTTCTTGATATAACGCTTTCCCGTCACAACATTGGTCAGATACATTTTGGCAAATTCGATCTGTCTTGGCGGTCTTTCATATTCCAGTTCTCTCACTACCCAGTCATAAAGCGGTCTGTGATCCTCAAATTCCAGCGTACAGATCGAGTGGGTAATTCCCTCGATTGCGTCCTCAATGGGATGCGCAAAGTCGTACATGGGATAGATGCACCACCTATCGCCGGTGTTGTGATGGCTCATATGGGCAACACGGTAAATAACCGGATCCCGCATATTCATATTCGGCGAAGCCATATCGATCTTTGCCCGCAGCACCTTTTCTCCATCTGCGTATTTTCCTGCTTTCATATCCTCAAACATTGCAAGATTTTCTTCCACGCTTCTATTACAGGACGGATCCTCCTTCCCCGGCTCCGTCAAGGTACCTCTGTATTCCCTGATTTCCTCCGCCGTAAGGTCAGAAACATAAGCTTTCCCTTTTTTGATTAGTTTGACCGCCCCTTCATACATCTGTTCAAAATAATCCGATGCAAAAAACAGCCTGTCCTCCCAATCAGCACCCAGCCACTCGATATCCTGTTTGATCGCCTCTACAAACTCCGTCTTTTCCTTGGTGGGATTCGTATCGTCAAAACGCATATTAAATTTGCCGCCATACTTCTTAGCCAGTCCATAATTCAGAAGTATACTTTTCGCATGCCCGATATGCAGATATCCATTCGGCTCCGGCGGAAATCTGGTGTGCACCGTATCATAGACTCCTTCCGCCAGATCCTTATCAATAGCCTGTTCAATAAAATTCTTGCTGACTCTTTCTTCTATTCCCTCATCTTTTTTTATTTCCGTCTTTTCGTCCATGTCGGTACTTTTTCTCCTCTCCTATATAATTTTTCTTCCACAATCCTGTCCATGAGGTTTGCATAACTTGAAGTCAGAACAACTATGTTCCAAAAATGATTTCATTTATGATGTTTTTGGAACATAGTTGTTCTGACAAAAAGTTATGTAAATCGGACTCAACTCCTTTGCAAGCACCTATTTTAAAACCAAACGACATAAATAAACGCACTGCATCATTTCATTCGCGCATCTCACTCCATAAGCATACCACAAAAAAATAAAATAATAAAGAAAAAGCTTATTCTTTCTTAAATTGAGTTCTTGTCATCAGACATATTATTCGCTATAATAAGAGCAGTGGCATTCACAAATCTAGTGAACAAAAAGGAGTAAGGATATGAGACTGATAACACGTTCTGATTTTGACGGTCTGGCTTGCGGCGCGCTTTTGTTGGAAGCCGGCATCATTGACAGCTGGAAATTTGCCCATCCTAAGGATATTCAGGATGGTCTTGTAGAAGTAACGGAAGATGACTGTTTGGCCAATGTTCCCTTTGTGGAAGGATGCGGACTCTGGTTCGACCATCATTCCAGCGAACATGAGCGCAACCAGCTGGCAGGCAAATACAAAGGAGAAAGCCGTATCACGCCTTCCTGTGCCCGCATTATTTATGAATAT
>CAMWKA010000229.1 GCA_947174725.1 uncultured Lachnospiraceae bacterium
CATATAGATATACCGTATCTTTTAGTGGAAGAATCGGCGTAACTGCCTCGTGATTTTCTAAAGTCTTAAGAATCTCCGTAATCGTCGTGCTGCCCACCAACGGTCTTGCAGCATCCTGTATGATCACACGGTCTTCCGGATCAGCATATGTCAGAATGTCCGTCAATCCATTTAAAATGGAACACTGACGGTTCATTCCGGGTCTGGAAAATCCCGCCAGTTTCTTTCCCGCATATTGTGATATCAGATCATGCCAGCTCTCATCCGCCACGATCTGGATCCGCTCTATCATCTCATGCGTTTCAAAAGTATCCAAAACATAAGAAATGATGGGCCTGCCATCTACTCTGATATATTGTTTGGGGATATCCGTCCCCATCCTTGTACCTGTACCGCCGGATAAAATCAATGCGATATTCATCAGAATTTCAACTCCCTTATTCCCTTTAAGACGTCTCCATAAGATTTACCCCGTCCAAAAAGAAGCGTTGTTCCCAGCACAAAGCCATCCATTCCCTTAGGAGCGAACTCCCGGATCTTATCCGCGCTGCAGGCGCCATCCCAAAACAGTTCAAATTGCATCTCCTGTTTAATCTCCAAAAGCTTATCGATCTTTTTCCCCATATAGGGAAGATACATCTGACCGGCATTGCCGGGATTCACCGTCATGACGAGTACCTTTCTTACGATGCGCAGCATTTCCATAATATATTCCACACTGGTCCCCGGATTGATGGCGATTCCCGGGATCATTCCGGCATTAATGATCTTTTGGAGAGTAGTAGAGGCATGGTATTCTGCTTCCGGATGTATATAAACCGTATCTCCCTTACGCAGCGCACCTAAGAAAAGCTGAATATTGGAATTGGGATGCTCTATCATCAGATGAACATCCAGCGGCTTCTTTGTGGCAGATGCAATATACTGCATATCATTGTATGACATTGCGAAATTGGGCACAAACCGACCATCCATAATATCAATATGAAAGGAATCGATCCCACCTTCTTCCAGATCCCTTACTTCTTTTTCCAGACAGCCATAATTAGCACACATCATTGAGGCTGTTAATTTAAAATCCATCTTTAGGTATTCTCCCTGTTTTTGATTACATATTTCTAAAATAAAGTGATTGCCGTTCTGTTATTTTACCATAATTGCGCACGCTTTTTGCGCATAATTCAAATTGCGAAGCAATTTGTAATAAGCGCCACCTTTGCGCTTATTTTACCATAACATCCCTAATATAACAAGAGTTGGACACTCACCTGATACCGCTATTATATCAATCTGCTGCCATTTCCATAGTACACTGATCATAATAGTGTTTAGCCTCATCCTGTCCCAGGGAGAATCCCCTCATCAATTTTTAAATGATGATCTCTTCCGTTTTTCCCTCTTCGAGATTATCCATGATAAGGAATCTTTCAGACTGTTGGGTACCGTCCAACGTTCCTTTCCCCAGTACAGCACAAATTCATTGACCGGATAATACGCGTCTTTCATCTTTCCATCATACTGCTCCCGATACGCCGCGCCGACATAACCTACTTTCCGCAGGATCATCTTGCGGTCGCAGATTGTCTGATTAGCTATATAATACTGAGCCCTGACCTTTTGCTTTTCTGATTTTAAGCAATATCATTTCAAAAAATTTTTATTGGCATACACCACCCGGTACACCTTTCTGCGGCTCTCAAAAAAATATGTGATCAGCCTCTCAGAAATAAATCCCGGATAACGGTTCAAATAAGGGTCTTCCTTCTCACCCCCATGCTCCGCCACTGCAAAGAGAATCGGAAACATCCACTCACACAGTCTATTCAAGACTTCTTTCCGTGCAATGAACATGTTACAGGGCGAATACAAATTACCGCAAAAAAACTGTTCGGCCTCCTCGTATTCTTCCGGAATCTTTGTCTTAAAATACTCCATCAAGTATTTCCAGTCCGACGCGATATGCCGTTCTTGGTAGTTTTCTGCAATACTCGGCGCGACATATAATGGTACTGGCAAAATCACATCTATCTTATTTTCAATGATCCGTTCCAACCAGTTATCCGGCAAAAGAAAATGCCGCCTGTAATGCACCAGACCAATATAATCCTCGCAGGCATTCTTCCAGATCCAGTATAGACCCGTGAGTTCACAAAACTGTCTGTTTCTTTCGGATATATTATCGCCCTCACAATCTAACAGTGCCTCTTGGGATACCCTTTCCTTTGTCAATGCGGCTCCCACCTGTAGAGGCAACTCTTCTTTTATATAGCTGTAGCTATCCTGTAGAGGCCTGTCAAAAACTGAGCTTGCCACATAGATTCTAGCTGTCCTTTCCCGCACCGTTTTCTCCTTTGCCGACAACTCATCTATGACACGGAACATTCGCCCCTCATCCGCCGCATGTCTGCGGACATATTCATTACGCAAGCGCATATCAAGTTCCACCGTCACCGGGATGATCTCTTTCGATCCTGCTTCTCGAAGCTCTCTGGAAACTTTTTCATGGTTCACTCCGCGCATGCCCAGATAGACCGGATATTCCGTATGCAGGTTCTGCCCGATCAGCAATACCGGAAGACCGTCCACTGTTTCCGCATTCTCCGACATATCATCCACAAGAAAGGCCTCCACCTTCAGGTTCGGATCAAGATATTCCAGATAGGCGCGAAGTGTCCTTCCTCTGGAGTGGGCACCTGCGATATATACTTTTTTCTTTTCTTCACTCATACAATTTCTCCAGCTTTTTCACCGCGCTTCTGATATCGTACCCTGCCGCCTCTATCTCTTTATCCTTCCGTTCCCTGTCTCCTGCCCATCCGCTCTGGGCTATTTCCTCTGCCCAAACATTCTCATCCAACGGCAGGAACTTAACCAGATCTGTTACCCTTGCCTCCTCAGATATCGTATCAGACAGCAGACATCTTAACCCTGCCGCCTGTGCCTCAATGGAGGTTATCGCAAGCCCTTCAAACAGAGATGGCAGACAGAATACATCCATCGCCCAAAAATAATCCTGTACCTTTTCCTGCCAATTCATACAGCATATCACATCATTCAATCCCGCATCAGCAATCTGTTTTTTTAGCCCGTCCCTCAATTCTCCACCGCCAATCAGTATTAGAAACAGCTTTTTATTCTGCTCTCTTGCTTTTGCGAAAGCCCTGATCAAAAAGCTTTGATTTTTCTGATAGCAATACCGCCCCACGCTTCCGATGACAATTTTGTCTTCCCATCCAAGTCTTTTCCGTATACTGTCTCGTATTTCCGGACGAAAACCGTATTTCTCAACATCAATTGCATTGGGCAATATCTGTATCTTCTCCCTCGGAATCTGCTCCCCGTACAGCCAGTCTCCTGCCAGACCTGAACACGCACAAACATCGGTAGCATATCGGAAATCAAACTTCATTTTGTATGCATTATGAACCCGAAGCATCTCTTCCCGTTTCTTATCATCTGCCACATCGACCCATGTACTATGAGAATGTACGATTACTTTGGGAACATTCATCTCCATCGCAATCTGTTCAATCAAAAAACCTCTCCAAAAGCTGGTATGAAGATGAATCGCATCATACCCCTGTCTCAGAATATCCGTAATCTCCCGCCGGAGTTCTTCCTCATCGTTCCGCTCCGTATTGCAGAATGACTGTATGGAAAATCCGTATTTTCGGTATTCTTCCGTGGCTGCAAGCGCTTTTGCATTTCTGGTCAAAAAATCAAATTGAAAACGCTCCCTGTCTATATATCCCATATGGTTAAATATGTATTTATATACACCATTATTAATGTTCGGTCGGCGCACATGCAATATGTTTTTCCTGTTACCACTCATCTTTCCTCCGTTCTGTACCATATCC
>CAMWKA010000230.1 GCA_947174725.1 uncultured Lachnospiraceae bacterium
AGATATTGACAAAATCTGTGAAAATGAGGAGGAATGTGGTAAATGGCTTTTTTTGACAAGGTAGGGGCTACGATATCCAATTTTGGTAATGATGTTTCCAATAAGACAAAATCCATGATGGAAGTGAGCAATTTAAATACCCAGCTCAAGAGTTGTGAGGAGTCTTTAAGAGCTTACTATCGTGAGGTCGGTAAGGCATTTTACGAGCAGAATAAGGATCATCCCTCGCCGGAATTTGCAGATCAGTTTGCGCATATTAAGGAGGCGGAAGAAGCAATTGACCACTTGGAAGCAGCTATCCGCCGTGCGAAGGGGACAAAGATGTGTCAGCATTGCGGCGCAGAGATTGCTGCCGATACGAAGTTCTGCCCGACCTGCGGCAAAGCGGTAGATGATAATGCAGCCTGCAATGCACAGGCAGAAGTGGTAACGGGAGCAAAATGTCCTAAATGCGGTGCCGCAATCAAGGTTGGCGCGTCATTTTGCAGCAGTTGTGGCAATAAGATGGAATAAGGAGTATACATATCAATTATGAAAAAACAGACAATCAGTGCGTTGCTGACAGCTTTGATGATCTGTCTGACCATCGCGATCGTGGTTGTGATTGTTCGAATACAGATGAGAGGATCGCGGATAGAAGAAACTGTAGATTCCGACAGTTATATGATACAGGAAGTATCCGGATCACAAAACTCCGTGTCTGATAATCAGGAAGAAGAGCCGTCTGTGGCAGTTACCGTATTAGTGGCGGTCCCTAACGCAAACTCAAGTGTGAATGTTAGAAGCGGACCGGGCACGGAATATAATCGTCTGGGATCAGCATATTCCAACAATGAATATGAGGTTTTGGAGATTCTGGACAACGGCTGGACGAAGCTTTTATATTCTGATCAGGAAGCGTACATCAATAGTGAATATGTGGATTATAAGCTGCGCACAACAGATCAGGGAAGTATTTTATATAATACCCCAAGTGAAGCGGATCTTGCAGAGTATATGACCGGTGCGAATGTGCCTTCCGCTGGGGAGAACCCGGAAGAGGGAGATCCTGAAGATACTACGGCAGAGTAATTGCCAGATAATCAATCTAATAATAAAAACGACAGTATGATCAACATACTGTCGTTTTTTATTTGCTAGGATGTTTACTGTACACCCTCCAGCGTGAAATCATTGTATCCCATCGACTGCAGTTCCAGAAGCTGTTGTTGAAGTACTGCCATATGATCCGGTGACGCAAAGAATGCGTCATTATGCGGACACATGTTGCTGGTTCGCATGGAGGTGATGGGGTTGCCGTAAGCATCTATCCCGGAGGAAGGATAACCGGATTGAATCGCGCTGCTTTCAATCGGCATCAGTTCCAGCGCGCCGGGTACTTTAAACGGACAGTTTGTGCAGGCGCACATACCACTTTGCAGACATACCATGCCGGAATAGTGGACGTCACAGGTTTCTGCCGGTACGGTCCCTTCGGCAAAGTATTCCGTCCTTAGGTGATTATCACATAGTCCCGCAATCGGTAGTTTCCCGGAACGGCTGCATACGGTGGCAGTTACGATTCCGCCCGGCATATCAAAGGACTCATACGGAAGGTCCTCATGGATGCGGCTCATGACAGCCCGCCACATTGTTTTGGACAGATTTCTCTCGGAACCGGTAAGGACTACATTATTGTCATATCCGGTCCAGGTAGTAGCAGTATAGTAAGGGGTAAATCCCGCAAACCATACATCGACATAGGAGGAAGTGGTTCCTGTCTTGCCGGCGATCGCCATATTGCCAAAGTTGACAGATCCGCCGGTACCTTTGGTGACAACGTCTACCATGGCGCTGGTCAAAAGAAAGGCGGTAGTTTCTTTGATTACACGGTGTTGATCCTGATTAACGGTATTGTCAATCAGAACATTGCCGTCGTGATCCACGATCTTGGTATAGAGGATCGGTTCCATATATAAACCGCCGTTGGCGATCGTAGCATAGGCCCCGTTTAATTCCATATTGGTAACACCGTCCGTAATGCCGCCCAGAGCAAGCGGCTGTCTGATATCGGTCAGGACCTGCCCGTCTGCTGTGACACGTCTGTCTACCAGAGTCGTAAATCCGAAATTCAAAAGGTAATCATAGCCAAGCTGCGGCGTGATTTGCGTTAAAACCTTAACGGTGACAATATTCATTGACTGCTCAATACCATATCGGGTAGAGCAGATGCCGCGGTATTTAAAATCATAATTATTCAGAGGAGTGCCATTATCATAATTGTAAGGCGCGTCAATAAACACACTGGCAAGTGTGACACCGGCGCTGTCAAATGCCGGTGCATAAGCGGCTACGACCTTAAAGGTAGATCCGGGCTGACGGACCGTATTGGAGGCTCTGTTCAGGGACCGGCTGGTCTCCTTGAGACCTCTTCCGCCGATCATCGCAACCACATGCCCGGTGGACTGATCTTCTACGGTTAAGGATACCTGTGGCTGCGGTGTCAATGTAATAGATTCGGCAATGATCTCATCGCCGGGTTCCATGACTGCTTCCGTATAGGCCTTGATCGCTTCGTAGGCTTCATCCTGAGAGGAATAAAGCAGATTGAACTTAGGATCGATCTCTTTATAATAAGCAGCATACATTTCCCGGCTGTGATTTTCCACGTCTCCGTTCGGCTTCTGGATGGAAAGACGGTAGTCCAGATACCATTTGGTGCCTTCGGGATAATTGGATTCATCCATATAGATTTCATCACAGATTGCCTGGATCTGAGGGTCCTGTGTAGTATAAATACTAAGACCGCCGCTGAAAAGCAGATTATATGCCATCGTGGAAGCCTGAGATTCCGTATAGCCGTTATTAATAAATAATTCCGTCAGATCCTCATTTGCGGTTTCAATGACTTCATCCACAAAGTAGGAATAAACAGAAGAAGCAGCCACGTTTTGATTGGTCACCTGAATCCGTTCATAAACATCGTCTGCCAGAGCTTCGTTGTATTCATCCAGCGTGATATAGCCCTGCTCTTTCATATATTCAAGTACGATTGCACGTTTTTCCTCATTATTGTCCGGGTGGATGATCGGATCATAAAGGGAAGGATTTTGCGTAATGCCGGCAATGACTGCACATTCTGAAAGGTTTAGTTCATATACAGGTTTATTGAAGTACCGCAGGGAAGCGGCCTGGACGCCAAGTGTGCCGTGACCGAGGTTGATGGAATTCATATAAAGTTCCAGAATTTCCTCTTTGGTCATCACCTTTTCCAATTCCAGAGCCAGATACTGCTCCTGGATCTTACGGCGGACACTTTCCATCGGTGTCTCATTAACGAAGTCTTCAAATACATTGTTTTTGATCAGCTGCTGCGTAATAGTACTGCCGCCCTGAGAAAGCTTACGTGTACGTACTACGGCGGCGGCAGCTCTCAGGATCGCCTGGATATCAATGCCGTTGTGGGTATAAAAACGTGCATCCTCGATAGCGACGAAAGCATTGGCCAGATTTTCAGGAATCATGTCCATCGTCACGTAAGTACGGTTAGAGTCCTCAGCAATCAGTTTGGTCATTTCGTGTCCTTCACAATCATAAAGGATCGTGGCAAAACCGGAGGGAGTAACATCAATGGTTGAGATATCCGGCGCTGTCGCGATGATGCCGTTAAAGATGCCGATGCCCATGCACAGCATGACTACGCAAAATGAGATCAGTGCGATCAACAAGGCTTTCACTAAAGTGATCCCCAGCATTTTCTTGATCTTTGTTCCTTTGGAGTTGAGGGCCCGCTGTTTCTCGCGGACGCCTTTTTTACTATAATTCATAGGCCTTCTTTTTGTTCCCTTCCCCAATTCATC
>CAMWKA010000231.1 GCA_947174725.1 uncultured Lachnospiraceae bacterium
GACCACCGAGATCTACACCTATTAAGTCGTCGGCAGCGTCAGATGTGTCTAAGAGTCAGCCATAGCTGTGTGCCATCCATCGCCTTTAATTCCACCACCGCATCACCACCGGGATAATTGGGCGGAGCGCTTACCGTCGTAAGGCAGTTATAAAACACCTGCTCCACGCCCATACTCAGCTTAAACTCAATCTCCGTACCGCTCTTGACAGTCACATTAGGAGAATAATTCTGATACGTCACACGCCCTTCTTCAATCGTATCGCTATATTCCAGATCCACCGCCGTACCGGTCAGACCGACCTCCTCCAGCATGCGGATCGCTTCATCCTCCGTCTTATTTCTGATATCCGGAACCTGTATTTCCACTACCTCCGCTCCGAGACTGATGACCAGTTCTACCACGGTTCCTCTGGCAAGGCGTGTTTCCGCCGCCGGATTCTGCGAGATGACCTGATCTCTTGCAACAGTATCCGAATTGGTCTGTGATATATTGACAACAAATCCCTCGCTCTCCAACTTGGCGGTTGCCTCCGCACGACTCAACCCCTCTACCGACGGCAAAGGTACGCCGTTGGCACCGCTGCTGATCTTCAAGGTCACCTGGCTGCCGTAAGCAAGCATCTCGCCTTCCCGCGCGGATGCGGAAATAACAAGATTCTCAGCCACCGTATTGGATTCCTGATATTCCGAAACGACTTCAAATCCTAATGCCCGCAGCGTCGTTGCCGCTTCGTCCGCAGGCTTTCCAACCACCGCAATCATTGCAACCGGAGTGCTGTCCTGTCCCGACTCCGTAGACCCAAAATCAAAAATGCCAACCGCGCTTCCCACAAAATACAAAAACACACATCCCACGATCACCGCTACGACAACGATCATGACGGTAGTCAAAAATTCCGCCTTGGGATCATACTCTTCTTCCACGATCCTTCTTCCCTTCGGTTTGGAAGAACTGTTTTTCCGGCTGCCGCCGGCACTGTTTTTTCCGGAACCGCTTCTCCCGGAGGAGTTCCGATTGGAAGCATTTTTTCCGGAACCACTTTTGCCGGAAGCATTCTTTCCTGATCCTGACTTTCCCGAACCATTCTTCCCTGAACTATTATTTCTGGAAATATTATTTTCTAAACTGTTTCGCTCTCCGGATCTGCCTTCCGCCGGTCTTCCGGAAGACGACTTCTTTCTTCTTTCTACAAGGATCTCTCCCTGAATGGCTTCCTCCGGATAATCATCCTGTATGTACTCTCTGGAGCTTCTTCTCCCATCATCGCGAAAATCTTCCCGGTCATACTCCCCTCTTTCGCTCCTTTTTTTGGGGCGTTCATCTATCTCCTGTTCATCCACATCTTCATAATAACCGCGGTTTCTGACAGGAGTCTGATCTAACTGTGAACTTCTGGAATGCGCGGCAGATTTGATCTGCCTCATTTCCTCATCCGACACATTCTTCGTCGCCCCACTGGAATCCGTTTCATCCAGCCTTACAAAATTCTCATCCGGACTGATCAGGGATTTTTTCAGATCTTCGATCAGCTCCGGCGCGGACTGATATCTGCGGTCCGGGCTTTTCTGCGTACACTTTTTCACGATCTGCTCTACGCTGATGGGGATCTCAGGCACAAACTCACGGACAGACGGCATCTGTTCCTGAATATGCTTGATCGCCACCGCTACTGTCGTCTCACCGTTAAATGGCACACGTCCCGTCAGCATCTCAAATAATGTAATACCTAACGAATAGATATCACTCTTTTCATCAGAAAAACCGCCCCTTACCTGTTCCGGCGAAGTATAATGTACGCTTCCCATCACATTGGACGTAATCGTATTGCTGGTAGCAGCCTTGGCAATGCCAAAATCCGTCACCTTGACTTTACCCTCTTTACTGATAATGATATTCTGCGGTTTAATATCCCTATGAATGATATGGTTATTATGAGCCGCCTCAATTCCCATCGCCATCTGGATAGAGATGCTGACCGCCTCTTTCACGGAAAGACGCGCTTTCTTTTCAATATACTTTTTCAGGGTGATACCTTCCACCAGCTCCATAACGATATAATGACAGCCGTTTTCCTCCCCGACGTCATATACGTTCACAATATTAGGATGCATCAGTCCTGCTGCTGCCTGCGCCTCCACGCGGAACTTAGAGACAAAATCCTTATTTTCCGCAAATTCCTGTTTTAATGCCTTAACCGCAACATATCGGTTTAATTTATGATCCTTTGCGCGATATACGTCGCTCATTCCACCTGTTCCGATCTTCTCAAGGACCTCATACCGATCTGCAATTATCATTCCTAATTTAATCATGTATCACCTCATCTGACAACATTTCGATCAGGATAACTGCGATATTATCCTTACCGCCATTGCGGTTTGCTGCCGCTACTAATTGATCTGCTTTCTCTTCAAGAGTTCCTCTTGCGTTCACAATCTTTTCGATCTCATCATCCTCCAGCATATTAGACAGTCCGTCGGAACACATCAGTATGATGTCCCCTTCCTTTAAGTCTTCAACTTCAAAGAAATCAACATCTACCACATCCACGACACCGATAGCTCTAGTGATAATATTTTTATCGGGATGCGTCCTTGCGCGGCTCCGATCCAATCCCCCCATCCGTATCATCTCCTCCACAAGCGAATGGTCCGTCGTTACCTGCCGGATACCGTCGCCTATGACATACAGCCTACTGTCTCCGACATTGCCCACATACAAAACGTCATCCTGATAAGTCGCTACTACCAGCGTAGTACCCATCCCCTGATAGTTACTATCACAGGATGCAACCTGCCTGATCTTTGTATTGGCATGCTGTATGGCTTCCGTAAGCGCCCTGATCACCGCCGGACCCTGATATGCGTTGATATCCTCTATGATCGTCTCTACCGTACATTTGGAAGCATACTCTCCGGCTTTGTGTCCACCCATGCCGTCCGCCACAATAAAAAGATTCGACAAGGGTCCCATCGCAACCTCTGAAGTAAATACATAATCCTGATTCAATTGTCTTTGTTTTCCAATATCCGTAATAGAATATGAATGTACCTGCATGATCCCACCTTTGATTTAGCTCTTATCACTAAATCCTAAAGTATTCTAACATATTAAAAGGAAAAGAACAAGCTGTCAGTATTATGTAACTTTTATTCCACAACATACACCATGAACAGTCCCAATAATGCCATTGCGGCAAAACAGATAATTTCTTTTCCTGCTCATTTTTTACCATTCATACAATTCCTTCATCCTCTATCAATATTACTCTGCCTTCAATTTCTTTCTTCTAAGCTGTCCGCATGCGCCGTCAATATCGCGGCCCATTTCCCTTCTTATGGTGACATTGATCTGTTTTTTTTCAAGCCTGTTTTTAAAGTTTTCTACAGATGCGCGCCCGGAAGCTTGATAATTCCGCTCTTTGACAGGATTTACGGGAATCAGATTCACATGGGCGCGGAGCGGCGCAGCCAGCCTCGCAAGGGTCTCCGCTTCCTCTTCACTGTCATTAACTCCGCCGATCAGCGAATATTCAAAGGTGATCCTTCTTCCGGTCTGCTCAAAATAATAGGCGCACGCATCCATCAACTCTGCTATACTGTAACGGTTTGCCACCGGCATGATCTCCCGGCGCTTCTCATCAGTGACCGCATGAAGCGACAATGCCAGCGTAATCTGCAGTTTTTCATCCGCCAGCTTCCGCATCCCCGGTACAAGACCACAGGTCGAGACCGTCAGATTTCTCTGGCTGATATGCAGACCATGTTCATCACTGACCATCCTAAGAAACTTTAGCAGATGATCATAATTATCCAGT
>CAMWKA010000232.1 GCA_947174725.1 uncultured Lachnospiraceae bacterium
ACCCAAGTCCAGTGAATACATTTACATCACAATTCCCACAGCTAGGGTTTAGGAACATCCCAAAAGAGGGAATGAACAGATTGAAAGAACCAGAATATCAGGAAGTCTACACTGACATCCACTCTTTTAGAAATAAATGGTTGCATAACCAAACCTAAGCCATGGCAGTATCAGTAGACAAAGTAACAGGGAAGAGGGAAATCTCACAGAGTCCTTCCAATAGACAAAGAACAGCATGCCACTAAAGAATGCTAGGAGAGGAGGGCTATCCTCTCTAGGGATAAAGTTCCCGATTGTTTATTCAATGCAATATGGTTAGATATACACAAAAACATCAAAAGAAGGACGCAGCAAACTTAAACAAATCTGTCTGTCTCTGCACCCCTCATCTCCCTCCTCCCTTGTGTATGTATAAGAACAATAATCAAAGAAGAAGATGCAAATCAATTTGAGAGTAGGTGGCCAAAGTATAGGCTGCTGGGAGAAAATGAATGGAGGAAGTTATGTAACTGTATTATACAAATAACAAAAAAAGTATTATACTAAAGTTACAGTTAAGAACTGCACAATATTTTATATCCAGATGGGAGGATGAGAACTATGAGTAAATATAAGTTTGAAACATTACAGCTTCATGTAGGACAGGAACAGCCGGATCCGGCGACGGACTCAAGAGCGGTGCCGATCTATCAGACCACGTCTTATGTATTTCATGATTCTGCCCATGCGGCGGCAAGATTTGGACTTGCGGATGCGGGCAATATCTATGGAAGATTGACCAATTCCACGCAGGATGTGTTGGAAAAGAGGATTGCAGCGCTGGAAGGCGGCGTTGCGGCACTGGCGCTGGCAAGCGGAGCAGCTGCCATCACATATACGATTCAGGCGCTGGCGCAGGCTGGTGACCATATCGTGGCACAGAAGACGATCTATGGCGGCACTTATAACCTGCTTGCCCATACATTAAAACAGTATGGAGTGGAAACCACATTTGTAGATGCCCACGACCTAAAGGCGGTTGAGGAAGCGGTCAGACCGAATACCAAAGCAATTTTTATTGAAACGCTTGGTAACCCGAACTCGGATATCCCGGATATTGATGCGATTGCGAAGATTGCACATCAGCACGGACTTCCGCTTGTGATCGACAATACGTTCGGTACGCCGTATCTGATCCGTCCGATTGAACATGGAGCGGATATCGTGGTACATTCCGCAACCAAATTCATCGGCGGGCATGGAACCACACTTGGGGGTATTATTGTAGATTCCGGAAAATTCGACTGGAAGGTAAGCGGCAAATATAAAAACATTGCGGAAGCGAATCCCAGCTATCATGGCGTATCCTTCGTGGATGCTGTCGGACCTGCGGCCTTTGTTACATACATCCGCGCTATCCTGCTTCGTGATATGGGTGCAACGATCTCGCCGTTTAATGCATTCCTGCTGTTACAGGGTGTGGAGACGCTTTCTTTAAGGCTTGACAGGCATGCAGAGAATACTAAGAAGGTGGTAGAATATCTTTCCAACCATCCATTGGTTGAGCATGTAAACCATCCGTCCCTGCCGGAGCATCCGGATCATGAGTTATATCAGAAGTATTTCCCGAATGGCGGAGGTTCGATCTTTACCTTTGAGATCAAGGGCGGACAGAAAGAAGCATTCCAGTTTATTGATCATCTGGAGATCTTCTCACTGCTTGCCAATGTTGCAGATTCCAAGAGTCTTGTGATCCATCCTGCGACGACGACCCACAGCCAGTTGTCGGAGGAGGAACTCATAGATCAGGGAATTAAGCAGAATACTATTCGGCTTTCCATCGGTACGGAACATGTTGATGATATTATCGCCGATCTCGAAAAAGGTTTTGAAGCTGTCAAATAATATAATTTAAGATAATTATAGAAGCGGAGAACAGGGAATATATGACGCTTGCACAGTTGACGTATGTAGTAAAAATTGCAGAAACCAAGTCCATGAATAAGGCTGCGGCAGAATTATTTGTGTCGCAGCCTGCATTGTCGGGAGCCATCAGGGAATTGGAAGAGGAAATTCATACCAATCTATTTATCCGCACCAACAGGGGTGTGGTTTTGACTGCACAGGGAGAAGAATTTTTAAGTTATGCCAGACAGATGGTGGAACTTAATAAACTGGTGGAGGAACGATATGCAGGCGAAAAGCAGGCAAAAAAGCGGTTTAGCGTATCCATGCAGCATTATTCCTTTGCGGTGGAGGCATTTATCAAGCTGGCGAACCGCTATGCACCGGATGAATTTGAACTGGCCGTTCATGAGACAAAGACCCATGAAGTGATCGATAATGTCAAAAACTATCGGAGTGAACTGGGGATTTTATATTTGAATGATTTTAATGAAAAGGTGCTGAATAAAATTTTTCTGGAAAATGAACTGGATTTTGTTCCGTTGTTTACCTGTGGGATATCCGTTTATCTAAGCAAAGAGCATCCCTTGGCGTCCAAAAAGCTGATTCAATTTGAGGAGCTTGCGGATTATCCCTGTCTTTCCTTCGAACAGGGGGATAAGAATTCCTTTTATTTCGCGGAGGAAGTGCTGAGTACCTTGGAATATAAGCAGATCATCAAGGTGGATGACAGGGCGACCATGCTCAATCTTATGACAGGAATGAATGGTTATACGCTCTGCTCAGGCATTATTTGTGAGGATTTAAATGGCGGATATTATGTGTCGGTTCCATTAGATACGGAAGATACCATGACGATCGGCTATCTGAAACGCAAAAATATGCCGCCCAGTATTCTGGGTGAAGAATATATTGAGATCTTAAAAGAATATGGAGCATCTGATCCGGTTCACGGATCATTGCGTTATAGATCTTAAAAGCTGTCCTTTATTTTCAAATATTACCAACATATCTATTTCTATCGTTGTCAATACTATTTTTAATCATTGAAAAATGGTTTAAAACATTGTGCCTGCGGCAGAATACGACAAAAAGTTTAAGCTTTTTGTCGTAGAAAATTGGCAGGTTACGGAAAGGTATGGTTAATATTATGAAGGATAGTGAATTTGGATCTGCGCTGGCTCGTAATGCGTTGGATGAGATTCCGAATACTACAGCCAATGCGAAAGATATTGTGGGTTTGGTAAAGAGCAGTGGTAAGATCGTTGGTTATCAGCTTTCCGACGGACAGACAGTTTCTAAGGAAGAAGGCGTTGCTATGGCAAAAGCCGGTGAGATCAATGGCGTGGGTATTGCGCATCGTGGAGATACGGAATATCTGAAATCCCTGCCGGATGGTACGGAACGTAACAATCTTGGCAATCTGCCGTCTGTGAGCGGTTAAAAGCGAGGGGAGTTACGGACATACATGGATTTTTTTGCTTTACTCACGTTGATAGGTGGCCTGGCATTATTCCTGTACGGGATGAAGACTATGGGGGATGCGCTTTCTAAGCTTGCCGGGGGAAGGTTGGAGCAGATTCTGGAGCACATGACCAATCATCCCATCAAGGCTGTAGCCTTAGGCGCAGTTGTAACGGCAGTCATCCAGTCGTCTTCCGCTACGACGGTTATGGTGGTGGGATTTGTCAATTCGGGGATCATGAAGCTGTCACAGGCGGTTGGCGTCATTATGGGAGCCAATGTCGGTACGACGATCACTTCATGGGTGCTTAGTCTGACAGGCATAGAAGGCGGTAATTTCTTCCTAAGGATGTTAAACCCGTCTTCTTTTACGCCTGTTCTAGCCGCAGTCGGCGCAATTTTTCTGATTTTTCTGAAAAATGATAAAAGAAACGATATCGGAACGATCCTGCTTGGATTTGCAGTTCTGATG
>CAMWKA010000233.1 GCA_947174725.1 uncultured Lachnospiraceae bacterium
CTATTGCCATCCGAACAGCATCATGATCCAATACACCAGGCCCAACAGCCAGCTTGCAAAGATACCGTATAAGATGACCGGACCGGCAATGGTAAAGATCTTACTGCCGATGCCGAAGACCTGCCCTTCCTTCTTATACTCAATGGCCGGAGATACTACGCTGTTAGCAAAGCCCGTGATGGGCACCAGTGCGCCGGCGCCGCCCCATTTGGATATTTTTGTATAAAGGCCAAATCCGGTTAAAATCACAGAAATCAGGATCAGCATCAGAGAACACCAGCTTGACGCATCCTGCTGTTCCATTCCCATCGAGGTACCCAGATTGATGATTCCCTGCCCGATCGTACAGATGATACCTCCGACGATAAACGCATGCAGCATCTGTTTCCACAGCTTGTGCGTCGGCGTAATATCATCAATGTAGTCCCGATATTCTTTCTGTTTGATTTCATCCATGCTTCCGCTTTGTTCATTCATGTTACATTCCACCCTGAATATATAATATTTTTCATATTATTTGATGGAATCTTATTTTTTATTCACGTTTACAAATCGAAGGACTTGCAGGAATCGCTTTTTATCCTCTCAAATGCGCCAGCTGCTCCTTTACCTGTGCCATCATCTGCGTATATTTGGTCAGCTTATCCTTTTCTTCCTGTACCTTTGCTTCCGGCGCCTTACTCATAAACCGTTCATTATTTAACATCCCGTTAACGCGGGCGATCTCCCCATCCAGCCGCTTCTCTTCCTTCTCCAGACGTTCGATCTCCTTCGACACATCTACCAGTTCCGCAAACGGCATATAGATCATTCCATTCGGGATAACGACCGATACCGCATCGGAATCAATGCCGGTCTTATCCTCCTGGATCACCACCTCGCTTGCCATACCAAGCGTTGCAAAGAATACTCTGCCGGATTCAAAGACATGGCGCAGTTTGACATTCTCGGACACCACATAGACCTTTGCCTTACGATTCGGCGCCACATTCATAGAGGTACGCGTATTCCTGATGCCGCGGACTGCCTCTTTGATCGTCTCGATGGCAAACTCCTCCTCCGGGAATTCATATTTCTTCTGATATTCCGGCCACTTGGAGATCATGATGGAATCCTCCTCATCCTGCAGGTTGCAGAAGATCTCCTCTGTGATAAACGGCATATACGGATGCAAAAGCTTCAGCGACCCGATCAGAACTGTCTTTAAAGTAAAGATCGCCGCACCCTTGCTGGTATCTTCGTCACTGTACAGACGCGGTTTTACCATCTCAATATACCAGTCACAGAACTCCTCCCAGATAAAATCATAAATCTTCTGAACGGCAACACCCAGTTCAAAATGCTCCATATTATCGGTAACACTGACGATCAGCGCATTTAACTTAGAAAGGATCCACTGATCCGCCATGGTCAATGCCTCCGGCGTGATCTCGGCAGGGTCTGCCTTTTCAATATTCATCATAATAAACCGGGATGCATTCCAGATCTTATTGGCAAAATTCCTGCTTGCCTCCACACGCTCCCAGTAAAAACGCATATCATTGCCGGGCGCATTACCGGTGATCAAAGTAAGTCTAAGCGCATCCGCACCATATTTATCGATCACCTCCAGCGGGTCAATACCATTGCCAAGAGATTTACTCATCTTCCTGCCCTGGGAATCCCGTACCAGTCCATGGATCAATACATACTTAAACGGCGACTTGCCCGTCTGCTCCAACGCCGAAAATACCATCCTGACAACCCAGAAGAAAATGATATCGTATCCGGTTACCAATACATCGGTAGGATAAAAATAGGAAAGTTCCTCCGTTTCTTCCGGCCATCCAAGCGTGGAAAACGGCCACAATGCCGATGAAAACCAGGTATCCAGCGTATCCTCATCCTGCTGAAGATTAGCTTTGCCACACGCCGGACATTTTTCCGGCATCATTTTGGCAACCGTCATTTCCCCGCAGTCCTGACAATAATATGCCGGAATTCTGTGCCCCCACCAGAGCTGCCTTGAAATACACCAGTCGCGGATATTTTCCAGCCAATGTTTATAGATCTTATCAAAACGCTCCGGCACAAAGTTCAGATCCTCGGTATCCACGGCCTTCAGTGCCGCTTCCCCCATCTCCTTCATCCGGACAAACCACTGCGGTTTGATCATCGGCTCTACCGTGGTGCCACAGCGGTCATGGGTGCCGACGCTATGCTCATGATCCGCCACCTTGACCAGCAGTCCCAGTGCCTCCAAATCAGCAACCATAGCCTTCCTTGCCTCATAACGGTCCATACCCGCATACTTGCCGCCCAGCTCATTAATGGTCGCATCATCATTTAAAATATTGATCTCTTCAAGATGATGACGTCTGCCGACTTCAAAGTCATTCGGATCATGGGCCGGCGTGATCTTTACGCAGCCAGTACCAAATTCCGGATCCACATATTCATCCGCGATCACAGGAATCTCCCTGTCTGTCAGCGGCAACTTTAACATCTTACCGATCAGGTCTTTGTATCTCTCATCCTCCGGATGGACCGCAACTGCCGTATCGCCAAGCAGCGTTTCCGGACGTGTCGTCGCGATCTCTACAAAGCGGTTCTCCTCACCCACAATGGGATAATTGATATGCCAGAAATGTCCCGGCTGATCCTCATGCTCTACTTCCGCATCGGAAATCGAAGTCTTACATACCGGACACCAGTTGATGATCCTGGAACCTTTATAAATATAGCCTTTCTCATACAGCTTAATAAATACTTCCAGAACCGCTTCACTGCAGCCTTCATCCATCGTGAAACGCTCACGGTCCCAGTCAGCGGAAGAACCCATCTTCTTTAGCTGCTTCACGATCCGCCCGCCATACTCTTCCTTCCATGCCCATGCATGCTTTAGGAACTCTTCCCTGCCGATCTCATTTTTATCAATGCCTTCGCTCTTTAATTTCTCAATGACCTTTACTTCCGTTGCAATCGCAGCATGATCCGTCCCCGGCTGCCACAATGCGCTATATCCCTGCATCCTCTTAAAACGGATCAAAATATCCTGCAGGGTATTGTCCAGTGCATGTCCCATATGAAGCTGCCCTGTGATATTGGGCGGCGGCATCACGATCGTAAACGGTTTTCTGCTGCGGTCCACCTCAGCATGAAAATATTTGTTTTTCTCCCATTTCTCATATAAACGTTCTTCAATCTCCGCCGGATTATATGTCTTTTCCAATTCTTTTGCCATAGTAGTCGTCTTGCCTTTCCATTCATATTTATATAGAAAAATTATCACAAAAAAACTTTAAAGTCAATTTGAAATGCTTTTTATTCCTGTTGCGCACCATTTTCTTTTGATTTATAATAAAAGAGTTAAATAGAATTGATACAGATAGGATGGATGTCATGAAAGAAAAAAAGAGTGTGATTATTATCATAAGCGTTGCCGTTGCATTTATCGCCATCTTGGTTCTCGCAAACATTTTATTGAATCGGAGTAAACAGATTCCGGAAAATGATCCCTGGTTAACAGGTTCTACAGCCGGCAATCAGTACCATGGCGGATTATTCTGCGAACTGGACGGCACCGTATATTTCTCCAATGCATATGATTCGGGCAGCCTGTATTCCATGCAGCCCGGTCAGACCGAACTGCAAAAACTGAACGGCGGAGAAATCTTCTACATTAATGCCGGGGGCGAATATCTCTATTATTATTCAAGATCAAGCGGGGGCGAAGCCGCTCTTGGTTATGTCCGAGGCGGACGCGGCATCTACCGCTGTGACC
>CAMWKA010000234.1 GCA_947174725.1 uncultured Lachnospiraceae bacterium
TTTCAGATCTATTATGATTTTTTCGGATATTCTATTATGGCGGTGGGTCTCGGAAAAATGCTGGGATTTTATCTGCCGGCGAATTTTCGGGATCCCTATGCGTCTAAAAGCGTGACAGAGCTTTGGCAGAGATGGCATATTACACTGGGCAGATGGTTTCGTGAATATCTTTATTTCCCATTAGGCGGCAGCCGGTGCAGCAGGATCCGCATGGTCAGGAATCTTTTGGTGGTATGGGCGGTAACCGGTTTTTGGCATGGGGCTGACTGGAATTTTATCTTTTGGGGATTGGGCTGGTTTGTCTTTATTATGCTGGAGAAGCTGTTTATGAAAAAATATCTGGACGCATCCAGAGTGCTGGGCAGATTGTACATGCTGTTTCTCATTCCGGTATCGTGGATTGTATTTGCGATTACGAAGCCGGACAGGCTTGTGATCTATCTGAACAGGATGTTCCCTTTTGTGAAGATGGATTATGTGCCCAATGTCAATCCGGAGGATTATCTTCGTTATGGGAAAACCTATGCGTTGTTATTTGCGGTATCGCTCCTTATCTGCGTGCCAAAGGTAAGGAAAAGCCTCGTTATACTGATCCAGAGAAGCAGGCTTGGCACATTGGCGGCATATGTTCTTTTCCTGCTGTGCCTATACTGTCTGGCGCTTGGAATGGACAATCCGTTCCTGTATTATAAATTTTAATATAATCTATATGCATATATTTAAGTTGGCATTATAATATGATAGTGTTTAAAATGATTTTCTAAAGATGGATTTATGTTTTTATAAAATGTGCCTGCGGCATGGTTTTGCAGGTTACGGAAAGGCATGGTTATTGGTATGAAGCAGAAAGGGAATGGTGGAATTTCCCTTGGCATTTTGATTCTGCTCACGATATGCTTCCTTCAGGGATATGGCATATGGGCCTCCCATATGGGGTACAGTAATCTTTTGGTAAAGGGGTATGGTGAGAAGGTAGCATTGGCGGTCTTGGCCATTCGGGATGGATTTGTTCCATGGAATGTGTTTCCCGAAGAATCATTGGAGACGGTCAGTCTATATCCGGGAGAAAACAGAATCAGCCATTCTTCGGATCTTGCGGCAGCAGGATATGCTGGAGAGATGGAACAATGGGGCTTACAGGAAGTCATTGAACGGGAACGTATGGCAGGTGGATATCGCCTGACATCGGACTATGTGACGGAACATCTGCTGCGTCATTCTCTATTGGAGGAGATGTTGGAAAACAATGACATGGAGGGACTGTTAGGAGGGGACGGTTTCATGTCATCCTCACTATTCACAACGGTAGATGATTCTTATTTTGCGGATGCGGTATTTATTGGTGATTCCAGAATGCAGGGTGTATATGAATATGCCGGAATGGAGGAGGCGGATTTCCTTTCTAAGGTATCCATGACGATTTATAATATGTTGGATACAAAAGTTACTACAAACGGACACAATGAAACCATCAGGGAAGCGTTGACAGAGCGTCAGTATGGAAAAGTCTATATCATGGTAGGTATCAATGAGATGGGGACCGCCGACACGGAGTATTTTATCCGGCACTATCAGGCTGTTTTGGAGGAAATCAGAACATTGCAGCCGGATGCGATCATTGTAATTCAGGCGATTATGCATGTAACCGGTGAAAAGGACAGAGAGGATCCTATTTTTAACAATACCAATATCAATGAACGTAATGAGGCGTTAAAAGAACTTACTAATGGACAGGATATTTTTTATCTTGACGTTAATGAGGTCTATGATGACGAGAATGGTAATCTCCGAAGGGAAATGTCGGCGGATGATGTCCATCTTTTGGGGAATTGTTATGGGATTTGGCATACATTTTTTCTGGAGCATGGGATTGTATGTGAAAGCATTGGGGAAGAATAAATTTATACGGAGGTTGGAATGTTGAAAAGGTGTCGCGTTATATTGTCGTTGATGGTGTGCCTGCTGGCGATGTGTTCCTGTAACGGAACGGAATCGGAAAATCTGCCGATGACCGTGTCGCAGGAAATTGCCGCGGGAATTTCTGAAAATATTATACCGGCAGAGGCAATGGAATATTCGTTATTATCCTATCCGGTTCCTGAGGGATTTGTGGCAGCCAATGACAATACGGATATGGATGCGTTCTATATCAGTGAGACGCAGCAGGATTTTTCGTATATTAAATATAATAGGCTACCCAATGATCATCTGGTAGATTATATGGCTATGACAGCAGAGGATTATAAAAATTTGTTCGTTTTGGGTCTGGAAACGGAAATCGGTCTGGAGGGATGTACACAGGAGGAAAAAGACGGCTGGCAACAGGTAGGGTTGATCCTGACTTATGAGAAAGACGGAATCTCTTATAAGACATGGCAGTATTATTATATTACGGATAAGTTTATTTTCAGCATAGCTTATGTTCAGGCGGGAGACGCCGCATGGGAAAATGCGTTTTTGGAAGCCGCGGCACAGACGGTGCCTAAGAGTATCGTGGAGTCGACGGCAGGAAACTGACAGTAGTAATTAATACAAATGAGTGGTATAATATTCACGAAAGCCATGAGCAGTGCGCGAATGAATGAAATCATCTGCCGCCGGAAGCTTGCTTCCGGGCGGAATATGATTTCATGAGTGAGCATAGGGCGAAGCCCGTGAGCGAGATGAAGCAAAGCGGAATCGAGCAGGGCACTGCGGGTAAGAATATACGAGTGAGTTTAATATAGTATAAAAATAAGGAGAATATCTGGTATGTCACTCAAACCTACATTAGTTATTTTGGCGGCAGGCATGGGTAGCCGTTACGGTGGATTAAAACAGATCGATCCCATCGATGAGAATGGACATAAGATTATAGACTTTTCCATTTATGACGCAATGCGGGCGGGATTTGGAAAGGTCGTATTTATCATCAAAAAGGAAATGGAACAGGATTTCAGAAGCTGCATTGGCGATGCGGTCAGCAGAAAGATGCCGGTGGAATATGTATTTCAGAATCTGCAGGATGTACCGGCGGGATTTTCTATTCCGGAGGGGAGAGTAAAGCCGTGGGGGACGGCGCATGCGGTTTTGGCATGTAAGGACGTGGTGAAAGAACCGTTTGCGGTGATCAATGCGGACGATTACTATGGTGTGAGCGCCTATCAGTCTTTATATGAATTTTTGACCAACGTACCGGAGCAGGAGAAAATGCCGTTTTGTATGGTGGGTTATGAATTGCAGAATACTCTGACTGAGTATGGCTCTGTGGCAAGGGGATGCTGTCAGATGGATGCAGCCGGATATCTGGAGACGATCGTAGAGCGCACTAAGATTATCAAGACGGAGGAGGGAGCTTCTTATTCTGATGACGACGGTGCAACCTACCATCCGCTTCCGGGCAATATGCTGGTCTCTATGAATATGTGGGGATTTACCCCGGGGATTTTTCAGGAACTGCAGGCATCGATGGACCGCTTTTTTACATCTGAAGTAGAAGGAAATCCGCTGAAATCAGAATGTTATATTCCTATGGAGGTTGGCCGCATGATCAAGGAAGGGAAAGCAACGGTCAAGGTGCTTTCCTCTAAAGACCGCTGGTTTGGCGTAACCTACAAAGAGGATAAACCATTTGTTATGGAATCTATCAGGCAGTTAAGGGAGCAGGGGGTCTATCCGGATATGCTCTGGTAAAAGTTTTCCGAGTGGTGCACTGCGAATATGGTAAAATAAGCGCAAAAGCAGCGCTTATTACAAATTGCTTCGCAATTTGA
>CAMWKA010000235.1 GCA_947174725.1 uncultured Lachnospiraceae bacterium
TACATGCTCTATCCCCTGCAGCATTTCTACCAGATTATCATCGAGATACTGTTCTTCTGTATCAGATCCGGAACTAGAACCCCATCGGTTAGGCTGATAGATCTCAATCGTCGTCAGGCTGGCATAAGACTCCATCTCCTCTAACATAGCGCTCTTCATACCGATACCCAGTGAAAGCATCACTATGATGGACGTCGTACCGATCACGACGCCCAGCACCGTTAAAATGGTCCGGAATTTTCTTTTCAACAAACTGCCGCCGCTCATACGCAGCAAATCTATTATCTTCATAATAATCCCCCATGTCGCAGCTTTGCTGCGATGACACGCGATGAGATTGAAAAATAAGCTCGATAGCTTATTTTTCAATCTGTCACCGCATTTCCGCGCCGCTTTTACGCGGCGCTTCCCGCTCCTATTTAATCTTAATCATCTAAAGATTCAATATCTTCCAGATCCTTCAGTAAATCCGCTTTCTTCTTTTTCTTCTTTCTGACAATGATTACTATGATTACAACGATCACAACCACAACTGCGGCTATGATGGCAATGATCCAGCCGATGGCCAGTCCGCCGCCATCCATATCCCCGCCTTCCTCCATCATAGGATCATAATAAAAATCATCAAACGCATCATAAGATTCTTCATAAACATAAAGCATGATTTCTTTTTCCAGTGTGGATACATTGCCCGCCTCATCCTCATAGGACACAACCGCTGTAATGTATCCTTCATCCATAGTCGGCGCAATGCCGTCAACCATGGCGTCCACGTTGCCGGTGGCTCCCGGCTCAATCTTACCGATAAACGTATTGCCGCCGGAAATCGTATCTCCCTCAAAGGTCACCTGCACATTGTACAACGTAGTCTTACCCATATTATAAACGCTGAACATAATGTTCGTGCTGCCGCCTACGGCAATAGAACCCGGAAGCACATCCGCCTCACCGGTATCCACTCTTGCATTCTGCTTAACAGGGATCGAAAGATTCGACTCTGCCTGATATTTGTTAAAAAGCTCATCTTCATAATTTGCCTTCACCTCAATAACATAAGGCTTCTGCGCCAGATCGCTTCTGGCAGTCATCTCAATGCTGATCTGCGTTGTCGCTCCCGGTACGATCCGATCCACATAGATGGTGGCAGAACCCGACGTCGGCAGGAACGCCTCATATGTCGTGTCCTTATCATCTCCCGCCTGCGCTGCCGCAAGATCAAACTGGATATTGGAAACCGCCGTCTGCGAAGACGTATTCTGTACGTCAATCGTCAGATTAAAGGTATCTCCTGCATACACCTCTGCCGGGTCTGTAGAAAATCCGGTCACGATGATCCTCGGCGTGGAAGTATTGCCCGTAATAGGAGTAAGACTTTCCAGTGTTCCGCTTTCCGGCGCGCCTGTGATATTTACATAGGTTGTAAGATCCGTCTCCTCAACGCCGCCATTACGGTAATATTTTACATGGAAGGTCAGCGGATACGTACCGGTCATGGCATCAGCAGCAACCACAAAATCCCATGACACCTCCTGTCGCAGGGCATATGACTGCTCTACTGAATCCGCTGCCGGAAGTGCCGCAACCATCCTTGCGTCAGTTGCGGTCTGAATCACAAAAGGCCACTCGGAAACCTTCGTCGAAACTGTCGGAGTGATTACTACATCCGTAACGCCTTCCTTACCCAGATTGATCAAGGCAAGCGTCAGCGTCGTCGGCTGCCCGTATCTTGCGCTGGTTACCGGCACCTCGTTGCAAAGGAAAAGGAATCCGCTCGTTGAAGACGGGATCGTCTGCCCGGGAACACTGTCCAGATTCGTTTCCACTGTAACAACATAAGCCTGCAGCTGTCTTACGGTCATCGTCGTATTGGCGATATAAACATTGGCCTGATAAAAGATCTCATCGATCTTGCGTAAAGATTCATCCGTCAGGTCATACCTTGCTTTCATGCTGTTGATATGGTCAATGATCAGAATATAGGCGATCGAACGATCCGAATCATTGATCTGCGCATCGGGATCTCTTGTTTCCCATCCTGACACGTTAGATGATACGGTAGGCGTAGGCGGTATTGTCGTCGCCCCTGCTACCAAAGGGGTAGATATCATAAACGCGGCGCATACCATAAGTACCGCCATCACAGCCCCTGTCATCATTCTATACAGCTTACTTTGTATCGACTTCATAAATCTCATTCCTCCCATTGATTAACTTACTGTTTCTTCTGCCGGTATGTCTGCCAGCGCCTGCACTGCTGCCTGTTCTTCTATCGTTCCCTGTGCCTGCATATCTGCGGCGCCCTGCGCCGCATTCTCCGGCTGCCATGCTGCTTCCATGTTCTGTACAACGCTTTCCGGTGGTTCTATTTCTATCTTCTGCCCATCGGGATCCACTGCCTGATGATGATCTCTGTTATCGTCAATCTTTAATATCTTTCCATCCCTGATGTGGATGACCTTATCTCCAAATCCTGCCAGATAATTGTCATGGGTAACCATGACAAGCGTCTGGTTCCTCTTTCTGACAATCTTCTGGATCAGCTGCATCACTTCCAGTGAAGTATTGGAATCCAGATTTCCGGTGGGCTCATCCGCAAAGATAATCTCCGGATTTACCACCAGCGCCCTTGCGATACCAACCCTCTGCTGCTGTCCGCCGGACATCTGCCCGGGCTTGTGCTTGATATATTTCGCAAGGCCTACCATCTTTAACATCGCCGCCGCGCGCTTCAGCCTCGTCTTTTTGTCCACTCCCTGAAACGTCAATGGCAGCGCCACATTTTCCAATGCTGTCATATTGGGCAGCAGGTTATAGGACTGAAAGATAAATCCTACATGCGCCTGTCTGAATACCACCAGCTGACTCTCGCTTTTCTTCTCTATATGTTCCCCTGCAATGACAATCTCCCCTTTGGTCGGCTTCTCCAAACCAGCCAGCATATTTAACAGTGTTGATTTACCGGAGCCGGAGGTTCCAACGATACAGCAAAACTCTCCCTTTTCTATAGTGAAATCTACACCATTTAACGCCCGCACCCTGTTTTCGCCGATCCGGTAGATCTTATACAGGTTTTTCACCCTGATCACCGGTCCTGCCATATGTCATACCACGCCTTTCCTTTTATTTCTTTATTTCTTTTAGTTTCTTTGACTTCCCTTATTCGTTAATGCATTTAGCCAACGAAAAATTGCGTTTCAAAAAAATAACCTCTAAAACTTGTATCTGTATATCTTATTCTCCAGTCAACCAGCTTATCCCTCTTTTTAGACAGGCCGGACGGTTTATCCTAAAGATCTCCTGAGAATCATCGGTCAACAATTTATATTACTATGTAAACCTAAATCCTATTTTAAACAAATATCAAAAAATAGCAACCTTATTTTGCAAATTAATTCTTAAGAATGCATTAAAATACTACATTACTTTGATAAAATTTAACATATATTGCCATTTAGTTTAATACTTTTAACTACTATAGAGATTATTATATGTAACTTTTTGGTAAATGCAAAACTTCTTTGACCTGTTGTCCGACTGTCCGGCTTACATAACTCTTTGCCCGAAAATCTATGTTTCAAAAACATCATAAATGAAATCATTTTTGAAACATAGATTTTCAAGCTTCGAGTTATGTAAACCTTGTTCGCAAAGCAAAATAATGAATAATTAACATAAAATATAGAAGCTGCAGGCTTAAAATCAAATACTATAGCAATTTTTTTCTTCTAGTGTCTTCATAAT
>CAMWKA010000236.1 GCA_947174725.1 uncultured Lachnospiraceae bacterium
ATTAAATACCTTTCCTATTATATAGTTTTATTCTCCATATTCCAACATATTTATGAAAAATATTTTATTTTGAAAGGCACCTAAATTCATTCAGTTTTTACTATCCCAGCGGACTTTGATCTCAAATTTCCAAAGTCTGTATTGATGCAATTCCGTGAAACCGGCAGATACATTCCTAAAAGATCCCCCGGATCCCCGCATCCGTATCCAGTGTGAACATATTATACAGGATCAGTACATCCGTCACTGACGGATGCTCATTAAGAAATGTCGAAGGTCCTAATTTATAATATCTTGTATCCAGCACATAGATCCTGCTGTAATGATGCGCCAGAAACGGCACAAAGGAATTGGCATAACTGTCCTTGATCAGGACAAGTTCTCTGTCCGTCAACGCGTTCTCATTGCTGATCGTGATCAGCGGATGCAGATTGTTCAGAAACAGGGAATACATATCCTTCTGCTCCAGATATGCCAGATTATATAAAGTATCCGTCACCTCACCGGTATCCTCATAAGTCACCGTAAGCTGATCCTGCGGATGACTGTAGATCGTGATAGCATCCCCCTGATAACTGTAATCATTCACTCTGGAATACGTAGTCCCGCAAAATCTCTCCGTAACCGTCTCAGTATCCCATACATCATGTGGAACCGGTTCCCATCCCATCTCATTGCAGTATTCCTGATAAGCGATATATGCCCCATACGTCGTCCAGTGATGATCTGTATGATAATAAAGCGGCAGTTCATCCTCTTTATGCTCCATCAACGCTTCACTGACATCGATCTTTGAGATCCCAGATCCTTCATAGATCGCACGTGCCGTCTCCATCTGATCCGGCGTCATGGCATAGTCCGGCAGTTTTTCCTGATATACATAGACCGACGTAGGCACCAGCATCAGACGCATCTCTACCCCGGCAGATTCCATCGAATCTGCAAAGTTCTTCAGGATCGAAATCGTATCCTCCGTATGCTCCGGAACCTGATACGCATCGATCAGATAACCGTCCTCCGCAATAAAGACCTGATTGATCTCCTGTCTTCCTGACAGTATCTCGACCCTGCTCTTACAGCCCATAAAGAAATCACGAAACGGAAAATGGTCGCACAGATACCCATTCAGATCTTCCATATAACTCCCATCCACGATATGCTCCCATGTCAGTTCCGGCAATTCTTTCAGATACCTGTTTTCATTTTCCGAAAACTCCTTTTTCGGAAACGCCAAAAACATAACGGATAACACGAGTACCCCTATAACAAGTAACACTGATGTCATTGACCTGATTTTCTCACTTTTCATCTCATTTTCCTCCGAAATCATAAAATCACCCGTTCTATATATCTTAGAATTCGGGGGGATGACAAAAGGTACCTTTAAAGAAATAATATTGCAAGCTGCACAAATAATAATCTGTGCATATGCCGCTGTACGGAAATAAGAATTTCTAAACATTCCTAATTTAAGTTGTGGAGACGGACGCAAACGGGGCAAATTCGCCATCCATGGCTCAGTTGCCCCTTTTCGGAACATCGTGTTCCGAAATTGCTGGGTATTGGATAGAAATGTTAAGAAATTCTAATTTCCTTCCAATGCATATGCACAGATTATTATTTGTGCAACTTGCCGCCTTAAAATTAAAAAGGTACCTTTCATCTTAGGTAAATGCAAAACTTAGAATCGGAAATATAAAAACGGATTATAAGTATCGCTGACCAGGCATGCCGCCGTCAACAGGAAGCACAACAGATATCCGATCATCCCGGCAACTGTCCATATCGCGCGCACTGTCTCCCCATGTTTTTTTCCATAGGCAAGAATCTTCGGATAAACAGGAAACGCCAGCAGCACAGCGGTCAATATTACCGCCCCGTAATTTCTGATATGCCAGAGAACATCCGACCCCAGAAGCGCGCCGCCATTGCCTCCGAACATTCCACACAGATAATGCCATAACGCTCCCATGTCATCAAAAGAAAAGATCACAAACCCGACCACCACGATAAACAACGCATACAGATGGCGCAGGATCACCGGCAATTTCTCCAGCGCTTTCCCCCAGACATACTTCTCCAGAAGCAGCAATACGCCGTAATAAAGCCCCCACAGCACAAAGTTCCATGCCGCGCCATGCCACAATCCTGTCAGCATCCATACGATGAGTATATTGCGCAAATGCCGCGCTACGCCTCCCCGATTTCCGCCCAACGGAATATATACATAATCCCGGAACCAGGTAGACAGAGAGATATGCCAACGCCGCCAGAAATCGGTCACAGAGACCGCGCTCAACGGATACTTAAAGTTCTCCGGAAAATGAAATCCCAGCATCCAGCCAATCCCGATCGCCATATCGCTATATGCGCTGAAATCAAAATAAAGCTGCAGCGTAAATGCCGCCGCTCCCAACCATGCCTCCGCTACTGAGACCTGTAGCTGCGCCAGCTGCTGGATCTCCTGCCACATCAAGCCGATCTGGTTGGCGATCAGGACTTTCTTAAACAACCCCTGCATGAACCGAAGCAGTCCATCCCGAAAGCCGATCCAATCTATCTTCCTTTGATGCAGCTCCTCATTAACCGTGGAAAACCGCACGATCGGACCCGCGATCAGCTGCGGAAACATGGAAACATACATCAAATACGTCAGATAATTCCGCTCCAATTTCACTTCCCCGCGATAGAGATCAATATTGTAACTCATCATCTGAAAAGTAAAAAAGCTGATCCCCACCGGAAGTCCCAGTCCCAACAACGGAACATCTGTGTGAAACAGGCTATTGACAGTCGTGATTACGAAATCCGTATATTTAAAGAACAAAAGTGCTGAGAGATTCAGTATCAGCGTCAAGACAAAAAAGAAACGGCGTTTTCCCTGCGTCGTTCCAAATCGTTCCATAAGAAGCGCGCCGACATAGCTCACTGCCGCTGCCGCCAGCATCAACAGGACATAAACCGGCTCTCCCCAAGCATAGAATAAGAGACTAAATACAAGAAGGATTCCATTTTTCATAAAAAATGGAACCACATAATATAGCCCTAAGCATATTGGCAGAAAAAAGAATAAAAACGGAATACTGCTGAATACCATCGCTGTCTCCCCGATTATGGCAGACAGGCTGCTATGATCTCTTCAATCGTTTCCGCATTTTCAGAAATGACCAGATAAACATAATCTCCACTTGTCTTTACGGAACTCCGATCCACAATATCAAACTGCTCCGGCAGATAATTCTCCATCTCCGCCCGTTTTCCATTAGAAAACATCTCCAGAGAAGCTGTTATGTTTTCTCTGGAAGCCGCGTCCTCTGATTTAAATATAGCGATCGTTTCCACACTGGTGGATAATTCCGACATCGCAAAAACATAATCATCAATCGCTGAAAAATCAACTCCATAATTAGCCACAAAAGCCTCCGGCACGATCATAGGCGACTGCAGTTCAACGGAAGCTGCTATTTCCTCATAAATCTCCTCGCAGCTTTTTACGGTTTCAGGAACACTCTCACCGTCTGCAGCTCCATCATCTTCTGTGGGATCTTCCACCTGCACATCTGATGAAATCACTTCGGAATCGTCTGTCCCGGTTCCGTTCTGATCAGCCTCACCATCATCTCCGCCAACTGCCACAAATACGGAAGTTGGTCCGTCACTGCTCTGTACCGTTCAGCCGCATAAAACTACTGCCGCTGCCATTGCCGTCATAAATATTGTTAAAATC
>CAMWKA010000237.1 GCA_947174725.1 uncultured Lachnospiraceae bacterium
CACCATACAGATTGACCGGATTGACTGCCTTATCCGTAGAAAGCGCAACCACTTTCTTTACGTCACAGTCAAGCGCCGCCTCGATCAGATTCATCGCGCCATGAATATTGGTCTTAATCGCTTCATTGGGATTGTACTCACACGCCGGAACCTGCTTTAAGGCCGCCGCATGAATGACATAATCAACACCGTTAAGGGCACGCCTTAAACGTTCCACATCCCGGACATCACCAATAAAGAAACGCAGTGTATCCTTATATTCCTTAAACTCATTCTGCATCATAAACTGTTTAAACTCGTCTCTGGAATAGATAATGATCTTCCTCGGCTGATAATGGGTCAGCGCATATCTGGTAAAAGCTTTTCCGAAAGAACCGGTTCCTCCGGTAATCAGGATCGTCTTATCATTTAACATGGGTTTGATTTCCTTTCTCTCTTTTTTCTCTCTTTTTTCTCTCTTTTTCTTATGATAACAATGATTCCTTATCAAAGATTATTGCACAATTGAATTTATTATATTCTTTTTTAAAGAGACTGTCAAAAATATGCCAGAATACCGCAAATAAGCCTAATCGGCAATGTCAAACCGGCTAATGTCCTGCCGCCAGATCAATGCATACCACTTCCGGATCATTAAATAACCTGACAGGGATAATACTGTTGCCGAGCCCTCTACTGACAAACATGGTCATATCATCCATATGGTATGCCCCTGACGTATATTTTGGAAATAATCCCTGATCCGGCGCAACAACCGGTCCGATCAACGGTAAAATAAACTGACCTCCGTGCGCATGTCCGCATAAAACCAGATCAGCGTCTGTCACAGAGTATTTTTCTATATACTGCGGCTCGTGGGCAAGAACAATATTTAGTGTTTCACTGTTACATTCACTTAAAAGTGCCTTAAGCGTATCGTCGGCAAGACTTTTGTCATCCAATCCGATCAGATCAAATGTACCGCCGGAAGCGTTTACAGTAACCGCTTCATTAAACAAAAGGATCGCGCCCGCCTGTTCCATTTCCTCAAACAGCCTCTGTCTGTCACCCTCATCCAGCCAATATTCATGGTTTCCGGTCACGTAATATACAGGGTACAGTTTTGCCAACTGATCGACCAGATCTATCACCACATCGATGTCCGTATGATTCGAGTCAACAATATCTCCGGTAATCACAACCATATCGGGCGCCAATTCCGTAATTCTGTCAATCAGAGCCCGTTGATTCCTGCCAAAAACCGCGTTATGCAAATCGGAAATCTGAACGATCCGGTAGCCGTCCGGGAAATTTTCGACAGACTCATTGAAATATGTAAATTCCGTCACAACAAGATGGTGGTTTTCATAGTGGAAGAAGCATAAAAGCGCCACGATGATTCCACCCCATAAAAACCATTTCCTACGCCTGACAAAAAAATTCTTCGCAGTTTCGGATGTCATTGTAATCCTCTCCAAATATCATCTCACTACCTTAATATCATCGCCCCTTCATTGCCAAGATACCCCGGTCCGAAGATATATAAGATCAAATCCGGCTGCTGCTCCCTGATATACGAAATCATATCCTGCTCACCGGAATACCGAAGATCCAGAATATCCAGTTCAGAACACTGTTCTGCCAGAAATACCGATACCGGCACCGCACTGGAATCCCTGACAATCAGCACATGCGCCCCTTCGGGATTGTTTTGATTGACGATCTCAAAGCAGTCAAAATCCTCTTTTAAATACGCATAATATGCATAATAATCAAAACTGGGATGATCCAGATTCTCATAATGAACAAAACAATCCTCAAAGCTGCCTTCCAGATGGATCCCCTGAGACGCCACATCCAGCGTAAATGCCGTATCAAATAAGGGCAGCCACAATTCATAATCATCCAGTCCGGCATATAGCGTTCCCGCCATTCTGGCATGGGTTCCTAAAAATACATCTTCATACAATATCTTCTCATATTGTGACTCTTCCAGATATTCCTGATGGATGGGCATGCCGCATTCCGCCATATAGCCGCAGATTTCCTGATATGCAAGAAACGCCGCATTATTCCTCCAGTGATGATCCGACTGATAAAAATAGTTATACCAGTCTTCTCCACTCTGTTCCAATACTTCCCGCATATCAATCAGCGGAACGCCCGCTTGTCTTAAACTGCTGACCGCGCCTTCATGCTTGCTCATGGAATAGTTAATGACACCATCCGGAAATTCCTCCTCATATCTCTGCTTTGCCGGCGTCTGTACATACAAGAACTCCGCTCCGATCTCCTGTGCCAGAACATAAGCGCCCTCAGCGCCTTCCACCGCCGCCGCATAGCTTGGATCGCGATCCGCCATTGTGGCATAACCATTTTCCAAAAGCGTTACATCCTCATAAAATGTCGAACCATATGCCGCCTGTTTTCCCAGCAGTCTTTGAAATCCGCCCCAGGCATTGATGGCAGCATCCTCCACCGTAACCAGCTGATTCAATCCACGCATCCTTCCATCCGGTTCGGAACGCCTAAGAAACTCCCACAGGTTAAGCGTTGTCCCGACTACAATGACCGCTATGAAAAATAGATATATTCCCTGATTCCTTGTTTTCTTTTCTTTTATATATTTCTCTTTTATATTCTTTTCTTCTATATTCTTTTCTGTCATATTTTTTGATCCTTTCAAAATATGCCGTATTAAAGTTGTGTTATTTCATATTTGTTCTTGTGATGTCCGATTTCTTTATGCAATTCTTTTGACCGATTTACATAACTCTTTGTTTGAGCATCTATGCTCCAAAAATATCATAAATGAAATCATTTTTGGAACATAGATGCTCAAACTTCAGGTTATGTAAATCTTCTTCTAGTATCTTGTATTTCTTTAATCTGATATTATTGTTATCTGGTATTTCTACAAACTATATATTTTTGCATTTTAGTATTCCAGTAACCCAGTTGCGCAATATAGAGCAATATCACAAGCAGAGCGTGCGCAACGGAAGATTAAGAAAACTAAGCCCTGCAATTGTCTAAATATGCCGAATGAAACTGCCGCACCTCAAAAGCTAAAGTAGATAAACGGACTGTAATTTCCTTTCAGGATATAGACGATTGACAACAGCAATACGAATCCCAGCAGGATCTGATACAGCCAGGAAATTTTTTCCAGCTTCTTCCCAATCGGTGTAACAAACAATACCGCCAGCATAAAGAAGATCCAGTTATCCTTCAGATAAAATACCGATACTGCATCCAGGACTCCCGCCGCGCCGATTCCAAACATATTTCTTAAATACTGCATTGCGACTGACAATGACGGCGACATAAAGATCGCCATACCGACGATAACGATCAGCATCGTATAGATATGGTCAACCACCGGCGGGAGTTTTCTTGTCCTCCCAAGTCCGGTCAGACGCTCCGCCACCAGCACAACAAAATACAACATTCCCCACATGATATACGTCCATCCCGCGCCATGCCACAGACCGGTCAAAAGCCAGACAATAAAAATATTCCGGTAGGTGCGCCAATCATGGGTATTGCCGCCTAATGGGATATACACATAATCGCGAAACCATGTGGCAATGGAAATATGCCACCTGCGCCAAAATTCCGAAACACTTTGGGAAATATACGGATAATTAAAGTTCTCCATAAATGTAAATCCAAACATTTTACCAAGACCGATCGCCATATCCGAATATCCGGAGAAGTCACAATATATCTGCATAGTATA
>CAMWKA010000238.1 GCA_947174725.1 uncultured Lachnospiraceae bacterium
GAACATGGACAGATGCTTTTGATCATTGCAGGTCTGATGATCCTTGGATTCTCGGTCAAAGCCGGGATGTTTCCGCTGCATGCATGGCTTCCCACGGCGCATCCGGTGGCGCCGGCGCCGGCATCCGCAGTGCTATCCGGGATTATCGTCAAGGGTGGGGTATTTGCGATTTTGCGTGTGGTCTTCTATCTTTTTGGCGCGGATTTTCTTCGGGGAACCTGGGTACAGACCATATTTTTGGTGTTATCTCTTTTGACGGTATTTATGGGTTCCATGCTTGCCTTTGGGGAAGATATTTTGAAGAAACGGCTGGCATATTCCACGGTCAGTCAGTTATCGTATATTTTATTTGGGATCGCGCTGCTGGAGCCGACGGCGGTAGGTGGATCCCTCCTTCACCTGATTGGTCATGCGTTGATCAAATCCACGCTGTTTCTCTGTGCAGGAGCAGTGATCTGCAGGAGCGGCCTTACCAAGGTTTCAGAACTTCGGGGGATCGGTAAGCGTATGCCGGTGACGATCTGGTGTTTTACCATTGCATCGTTAGGGTTGATTGGTATCCCGCCGACATGCGGCTTTATCAGCAAATGGTATCTGGCGACAGGGGCTCTTGATTCGGGCATCGCGATCTTTCAATATGCAGGGCCCGTCATCCTGATCATCAGCGCGCTTTTGACCGCAGGATATCTTTTGCCGGTGACGATCAAAGGATTCTTTCCGGGTGTGACGTCTAAGGAGGTTGAAGGAGAGCGGAAGGAAACCACGGATGATACATGGGAGAAGTGTGAGGGGGACGGGATGATGCTGATCCCACTCTTGATTCTGACTGCCTGTGCAGTATTGCTAGGAATGTTTCCCAATATCATGTTGAATTACATGGATGGGATATTGAGTGGTATGATGTAGGGAAGGAGTATGATCTTGTCATATGAGTGAGGTAATGTTATTTATTATCGTTTTGATTCCGGTTTTGTGGAGTATATTGATTCCGATGCTGCCGTTTAAAAAGCGCAGTCATATGATGATATTGATTGAAGCGATCGTGTTGATCAACAGTATTTTAGTCTGGACGATTCTTTGGAATCGTCCGGAGGGAACGTTTACACTGTTGAAGTTTACCGGCGATCTTTCCGTCACGTTCCGTCTGGATGGTATGGCATGCGTATTTGCGGGACTGGTATCTGTTTTATGGCCGCTGGCAACCTTATATTCTTTTGAATATATGAAGCATGAGAATCATGAAAAGGTATTCTTTATGTTTTACACCATGACCTATGGCGTAACGCTGGGTATCGCCATGAGTGGTAATATCCTCACCATGTATTTCTTTTATGAACTGCTGACTCTGGTGACGACGCCGCTGGTGCTCCATACACTGACCAGAGAAGCGATACTGGCGTCCAGAACCTATCTGTATTATTCTCTTGGCGGTGCGGCATTTGCCTTTATCGGCATGATCTTTGTGGTTGTTTATGGTGATTCTATTGATTTCATTTACGGCGGAGTGCTCCATGCAGGCAGTTATCCGGGAGGAGATCAGGTCCTTTTACTGATCTATGTGCTTGCTTTTATGGGATTCGGTGTAAAGGCAGCCATCTGTCCTTTTAACAGCTGGCTTCCCAAAGCCGGTGTGGCGCCGACGCCGGTTACCGCGTTGCTGCATGCGGTGGCTGTTGTAAAGTCCGGTGCATTTGCGATCATCCGTCTGACTTATTATTCCTTTGGGGTGGATTTTCTCCGGGGAACCTGGGCACAGTATGTTGTGATGGCGATTACGATGTTTACGATCATCTATGGTTGTTCCATGGCGGTGAAAGAACGTCATATAAAAAGAAGGCTGGCATACTCTACCATCAGTAACCTTAGTTATATCCTGTTTGGCGTGACGATTATGACGCCGCTTGGACTGGTAGGTGCATTAGCACATCTGACGGCACATGCCATCATGAAGATATGTTCCTTTTTCTGTGCGGGCGCAGTCATTTATAAGACAGGAAGAAATTATATTTACGAGCTGGACGGCTTTGGAAGAAGGATGCCGAAGATTTTTGGAATATTTACCATATCCGCGTTTGCTTTGATGGGCGTTCCCGGTCTGGCGGGATTTATCTCGAAATATTATCTGGCTTCAGCAGCAGTGGAAAGTGGTAATACTTTGGCTTATTTTGGTGTGGGCGCAATTTTGATCTCCGCGATTTTAACAGCGATCTACATGCTGACGATTGTGGTAAGGGCATTTTTTCCACAGGCAGGATTTGACTATCATACCATAGACGATGTCAGGGACCCGAACTGGATGATGGTTCTGCCATTGATGCTGTTTTGTATCGGTATGCTGGTGTACGGTGTATATTCCCAACCGCTGATCGATTTGTTTACGGAGATTGCAAATGGTGGGTTTTGATGTGTAAACCTCACAGAAATTTATAGAAGGAGTAAGGCAGCAATGTGGATGAAAGATCTGGATATATTATTGTCAGTGGCGGTTTTTTACCCTATTGGCGCAGCGTTCGTATCATATGTGATCGGGCGGTTTTCTAAGAAGGCGAGGGATTACTTTGCGGACTTTGTGGTAATCAGCGAATTCGCATTAGTACTGTATCTGGCGTTATATTATCTTACGATCGGGAGGAGTATTTCCGTAGTAGAGACTTTAAGGGTTGCTTCGGAAGTGAAAGTGACGCTTTCGGCAGGGATATTGCGGTATCAGATACCGGGGTTTGCGGGACTGGGACTGCACTTTATGCTGGATGGTTTCCGCAGTGTGTATGTGGTGGTTGCGGCACTGATGTGGATGATGACGACGATATTTTCCAAGGAATATTTTAAGCATTACCATAACCGGAACCGCTATTATCTGTTCCTGCTTCTGACCCTTGGTGCGACGATGGGAGTATTTCTGTCAGAGGATCTTTATACCACATTTATTTTCTTTGAAATCATGTCCTTTACTTCCTATGTATGGGTTGCGCATGATGAGAAAAAGGAGTCTCTCCGGGCGGCGGAAACCTATCTGGCGGTTGCTGTGATCGGCGGTATGGTGACACTGATGGGATTGTTTCTGTTGTATCATGAACTGGGAACGCTGCGGATCGAATATCTGTCGGCATGGTCCGATATAGAAGCGGCTGCGGGGAAGCAGCCGGATAAGATCATGCTTTATATTTCCGGCGCGCTGGTTTGTGTAGGATTTGCAGCGAAGGCGGGCGCATTTCCGCTGCATATATGGCTTCCCAAAGCGCATCCGGTGGCTCCGGCTCCGGCTTCGGCGCTGCTTTCCGGTATATTGACAAAGACGGGAATCTTCGGGCTGCTGGCTATCAGCTGTCAGCTTTTTTACAAAGATGCGGACTGGGGCAGTGCGATCTTGCTGATCGGAACGATTACCATGTTTCTTGGCGCGCTTCTGGCGTTGTTTTCTGTGGATCTGAAACGTACGCTTGCCTGTTCGTCCGTGTCACAGATTGGCTTTATCTTAGTGGGAATCGGCAGTATGGGACTGCTTGGCAGCGAAAATGCGTTGGCGGCAAGGGGAACTCTCCTGCATATGGTAAATCATTCCCTGATCAAGCTGGTGTTGTTTATGGCGGCAGGAGTGGTATATATGAATATTCATAAGCTGAATCTCAATGAGATCCGGGGTTTTGGACGTAAAAAGCCGCTGCTGAATGTGATCTTTCTGATGGGGGCTTTGGGAATCGGCGGTATTCCTTTAT
>CAMWKA010000239.1 GCA_947174725.1 uncultured Lachnospiraceae bacterium
CACCATTGACACCCTCATAAGCTTCCGTCACACCCTCCGTAATAATATGGAGAGTAGCGTTTTGTGTTCCTTCCCCATCTCCCAGCAGTACCTCCGCCTGATATCCATCCGGCAGATTGATTACAGAAAGATTGTTGACCGGTACATTTAACGATCTCATCACCAGTTTGATCAGATTCACATTGACCGCGCTCATTCCGTCAAAGGACGGATCAGCAAATCTGACACCATCCGGAAGACACCTGCCAAGATCTACGGATTCAATATAACTTTCATCTTTGTCCATGACATTAATGGCGGTTGCTGGCACCTCTATAGAGGAGATTCCTTCCAGTACATTGGCTTTTCCGGCGATCACTACCGTTTCATAATCTGCCGTCAACGGTTCTTCCACCACATATCCGTCAAGCGGGATTCCGGAATATTGATAAATGACCGGCACTTCCTTGGTCAACAGTATTTCCGCAGTGATATTTACGCTGCTGATATTTAACTGCAGGCTGGGATGTTCAACTAATTGATTGTTACTGTCATAAAGCCGGATTTCCGAACTTGTGGTAATATCGGAAGATCTGCCGTTTACATTCACGGTACATTCCGCCCTTACAACAGAAGACACAACGGACTCTGCACCCGATACGCGAACCGTGTTCTGATTAGAAGAAATATCCCCCACGATATATCCCTCCGCAGGCTGACCGTTCTGCACCAGATTGATCGGAAAATGAGAGGATCGGAGATTTTCAATATTTAACTCTACGGCAGTGTGATCTGCTTTCATCGTATCCAGCTGATCAAAATTTTTATCTGTGGAAAGCCGAATAGCTACCGTATCCATCAAAGTCAATTCCTGCATATCCGCAATCGCCCGGATATTCTCTTTTCTTAGTGAGTCTATAACGGATCTGGGACCTGTAATCGTCACATTGATAATATCCGTATTATTTAGGATCTCGTAAACCTTTCCCTGATCGGTCAGGGCATCCTGATTGACGATCTCCACCTGAATACCGCTATAGGTATTAGAGATCGTCGGATCATCATAATTCACAACAATCAGCCACAACGCAAACGCAATAAATACAGACAGCAGTTTCAGCCCAAGATTATATGTCAACTTATTTTTCAACCTTAGCCTCCTTTGCCCTGCGCCATCCTCTGCGAGTCTCTTCCTGCGGCTTATCCTGAATCATTTCCAGTTTTTCTCTAAGTCCTTCCTGATTCAGACCGCTGAATAATTCTCCGCCATAAGCAACGCTGACTTTTCCATTCTCCTCAGATACTACAACAGTCAGGGAATCTGTTGCCTCAGAGATCCCCACTGCCGCCCTGTGTCTTGTTCCCAGTGACTTGCTTAAGTTTCTGTTATCCGACAAGGGAAGATAACAGGTTGCCGATACCACTCTGTTATCCCGAAAAATCACAGCACCGTCATGTAATGGCGTATTATGTTCAAAAATATTGATCAGCAGCTGACTTGATACCACTGCATCCACTGTGATTCCGGTCTTTTCATATTCCGTCAGTGACTCGTTGCGTTCCAATACCATCAACGCACCTGTTCTGACCCTGCCCATGGCAAACGATGCCTTAACGATCTCATCAATGGTACGATCGGAATATCTGCCTGACTGCTTACCAGCATCCGGTGTAATGAGGGAAGCGAAGATATTCTTTCTTCCTAATTGCTCCAGCGCGCGCCTAAGCTCCGGCTGAAGAACTACAACAACGGCAATTACTACAAGCGATAAACATTTTTCCACGATCCAAAGGATCGTATTCATATGGAAAATAGCCGCCAGAAGAACAAATCCCAAAATAATGATCAGTCCTTTCAACAGAGACCATGCTCTTGTCTGGCTGACCCATGCCAAGATCTGGTAGACAATAAAAGAAATTACTATGATTTCCACAATATCCGTAAGACGGAAGTTTAATCTGTCTAATACAGACAAATATTCTTCTATAAATGTATTGATCCGTTCCAGCATACTCACTTTCTTTCCTGTCTGTAATAGATAACCCCATTATTGTTCGCGTCGTCTGCGCTCTTCTCTTTCCTGCCTGGCTTTCGCCGCTGCGGCGCGTTCAATCCCCGTCATACCTCTTCCATCCGTTCTGCGAATCTCCCGGGACTGCTCTGACAAATCCATATCTTTTACTTCTTCATCTGGTAATATAATTCGCTTTGTTCCATTTTTATTGCCCTTACTTCTGGAAACAACCGACTGCTCCCCACTCTGGCTTTCCCTTGTGGCAGAACGCCTCATACGATATTCCGGGACATCCGATTCCGCCCTGCTTCTTCTGGCAGTATGGTTTACACTGTCTGACTGCCGCGCTTCTCCGGAATGTCCTTTGATCTTTTTTACTTTTTTATTGGGAATCGCAACCGTATTTTTCGGAACTGCCTTCACATAATAATAATACTCATCATCTTCAAATTGTACCCGCTCTGTCCTGCCATAATCCACATTGAATATAAAAAACTTAAGCACGATACTGACAAAGATGCTTATAATACTCCCCAAGATCAGACCAACAATAGAAATATAAGTATTATATTTCAGATCTCCGATCAATATGATCAAAATATTCATCAAGGTACCCGTAATGATTGCTATCGTCCATGAATGATCCACAGAAAGTCTGCGAATCAAATATACCGTCAAAATCGTGGCGGAAAACGCGACGATCACCATCAGCATCTCTTTATTCTGTATGATCGCGTCGATCAGCGTCCTGATTTTTTCAAATACCGTCTCCGTATCCGAGGCGACCAGAACAGACGCATTTAATGAAACATAAGACAGCGCGTAATAAATCACCACCCCGCAGCCCACAGAAACCATAGATGCCGGAGTCCCTACAAGTCCCGCGGATAGCGGGATCACATATGGAATCTTCATAGAAAAGAGGAGCGGTGTCAGGATCAGGAGCACCGTATCCTTTGGCGAAAACCGAAAATATAGCAGAAACATCAAAAACACCAACGCGCCGACTACAAGCACCGCTTCCAGAGAAAGCGCGTACAAATGCAACAAAATAAATATCGCGCTTATTATTACGATAAAATTTAACGGCAGAAATGAACAGAACAACGCAACCAGTATCGTAACCGCGGTGCCTGACAAACGCTCCGCGTATCCGATATTGTGATTAATAAAGATCATTGTAATCAGCGACAAGAGAAATTTCAAAATCGGTACGATAAACGTCTCATACCGGCTATATATACTTTTTATTTGCTCTCTTATTAACAGTAACTGTGCCATAGTCCCATTCCTTTATTTTGTCTTAGCCTCTTCTTTGCGGTACATGGAATTAAGTCTGCGAAGATTGTTATAGTAACTTCTCAGGCTTCTTCTGGCTGACTGATAGCGCATCGCGTAATAGATATACGTAAAGATGGCATAGATTATCACCAGCTTCAGATAATTTTTCAACAGCTGCATTCCGAACTGTATCAGATCCATGCGATAAATATCCTGCGCAAGCATTTGAAAATCATAGCATACATAGACCGCAATAATAATCAGATACGCGATCGTAGCGTAAATGATTGACTTGATGACTTCCTTTCCGATATAATCCCCACGAAAATAAGTTCCTATGGACATACTTTTCCTGCCTTCGTGTTCCTCATATACTGCCATCTTTGTCATTAATTTAATTCTTGATTCATTGAGCATAACTCTTCATTCCT
>CAMWKA010000240.1 GCA_947174725.1 uncultured Lachnospiraceae bacterium
CTTGCACAGGAATCTCTTCCGGACACGAAGGATACGCCGGTGGTTCAGAAGAAGAATGAAGGATTGACCACCTCCGCACAGGTGCAGTATGTCTGCCGCGCGGGAAATTACCGGAAGCATGGACTTGATTATGTAGGAACGCTCCGTCTGTTAAAGACGATCCTTGGCTATGAATATCTTTGGAATGAGGTGCGTGTAAAGGGAGGAGCGTATGGCTGCATGAGCAGCTATGGGCGTAATGGCGAGTCGTATTTTGTATCATACCGGGATCCCAATTTAGAGCATACGATCAATATCTATGAAAAGGCCGCGGAATTTGTACGCAGTTTTGAGGCGGATGAGGAAGTGATGACAAAGTATATTATCGGTACGATCAGTGAATTGGATATTCCATTGACGCCGAGGACAAGGGGCAGCCGCTCCATGTATGCATATCTGAGTAATCTTTCCTATGAGGAAATACAGAAAGAACGGGATGACATCCTTGCGGCTTCGGAAGCTGATGTCAGAAAGCTCGGGGACTATATCGCCGCATTTATGTCGGATAACAATCTTTGCGTCGTGGGAAATGAGGAGAAGATTAAAGAGCAGAAGGAACTGTTCATGAATGTAGCGCCGCTGATCCACTAGGCATTTGCGGCGGCTTACATAACTCTTTGTTTGCAAATATATGTTCCAAAAACATCATGTTATGAAATCATTTTTGGAACATATATTTGCAAACTTCGAGTTATGTAAATCTCATAGACAGAATTACCTAAATACCGTTAAGGGGAGAAGAGGTCAGAGACTTGCAGGAACAGATGAAATCCGGTTTTGTCGCATTGATCGGCAGGCCAAATGTAGGAAAATCAACATTGATGAACAGGCTGATCGGACAAAAGATCGCCATCACGTCGCCGCGTCCGCAGACAACGAGAAACCGTATTCAGACGGTATATACGGAGGAACGCGGACAGATCGTATTTGTGGATACGCCCGGTATCCATAAGGCAAAGAATAAGCTGGGCGACTATATGATGAATATCGCCAATCAGTCGATGAAAAATGTTGATGTGATCTTGTGGCTGGTGGAGCCATCCGATAAGATCGGAGAAGGGGAACAGCATATTATCCGGCAGCTGAAAAATATTAAAATACCGGTGATTTTAGTGATCAATAAGATTGATACGGCGAAGAGACCGGAACTGTTAAAATATATCGACGCTTACCGCCGGATATATGATTTTTCGGAGATCATACCGGTATCGGCGCTCAAAGGTGAAAATACGCAAGATATTCTGGATACTTTGTATGGTTATCTTCCGGAAGGACCGTATTTCTTTGATGAGGATACGGTGACAGACCAGCCGATGCGCCAGATCGCTGCGGAACTTATCCGTGAGAAAGCATTGCGGAATCTGGAAAAAGAGATCCCCCACGGAATTGCGGTTGTGATTGAAAAAATGGAATACCGCAAATGCGGGAAAGGAATTTATGATATTGAGGCCACCATCATCTGTGAACGGGATAGCCATAAAGGCATTATCATCGGGAAAGGTGGCGCTATGCTTAAAAAAATCGGAAGCCTTGCGAGACCGGAAATAGAAGATATGCTGGAGGCGCAAGTGAACTTAAAATTATGGGTAAAGGTCAGAAAAGACTGGCGTGACAGCGATTTGCTGATCAAAAATTTCGGATATCGTAAAGAAGATTATCCCAAGGCATAACATTCCTGAAATCAGTATTCAGAAAGTTGTATTGTATTCTTAAGGAATTATCTGCCAGTATATATTTACAGCAATTCCAAATCCTATCTATGGAACAAACAAGTAATCAAGGTATGAGGAGGGTTGGCTGTGGATATGGATAGGGATGTTTATTGGAATGATTTTGTGAAGAGCGGAAAAGTGGAAGACTATCTTAAGTACGCGGGATATAAGACGAAGGCTTCGGCTGTGGAAGATGCGGATGAACAGGTGAAAGGGAATGCAGGAGTTTATCACGACAATGGGGATAGTGCTGAAGGCAGAGCCTATGGGGGAATATGACAGGCGTGTCGTATTGCTTACAAAAGACCGTGGGAAGATCGCCGCATTTGCCAGAGGAGCGAGAAGGCAGGGGAACCGGCTTTCGGCATCGACGGATCTGTTTGCCTTTGGAGAATTTAAGATGTACCCTGGAAAAAATTCCTATACGATCACTGACGCGTCGATCAGCAATTTTTTTGAGGGTTTCCGCGATCGGTTTACCGAAGCAATGTACGGCATGTATTTTCTGGAGGTCATGGATTATCAGACCAGAGAAAATAATGATGAAAAGGAAATGCTGAAACTTTTGTACCAATCTCTGCGCGCTGTTTTGCATGAGGCTTATGATAACCGTCTGGTGCGGGCAATCTTTGAAATCAAGACGATGGCGTTAATGGGGGAATTTAACTGGATGCAGGACGAATCCAAGTACCAGCCCGGCACGTTATATGCGGTTGATTACATACTAAGACAGAGAGTGGAGGATCTGTTTAAATTTTCCGTGAAAGAGGAAATCTTAACAGAACTGATAGTAATATGCAGGGAAGAAAAAGCACTTCGCTGGCATCATGGATTTAAAAGTGAGGAAATGCTTGCAATTATTGATTGAAAAGTATAATGTATAATAAGATATATGATCAGGAGATAGTTTTATGAGTGGGAAGAAAAAATATTGGCTTTTTGCAATTATGCTGGTATGCATGATGGGATTGGCAGGATGCGAATCCGAGCAGACGGAATTTACCAAAAGCGGTATTGAAGTTTTAGGGGATGACAGTATCAACGCGGTCATCGTCGAAAATTTCACAGCGGATTATTATCAGATGGAAGAACTGACGCAATTTGTGGCGGAGGATGTGGCGAATTACAATACGGAGATAGGAAGTACCGTCGTGACTGTCGGAGATTCCTCCATGGAAAACGGAGTCATCCGACTGAATCTTACCTTTCAGACGTTCGATGCTTATAATGGGTATATGCCGGAGGAAGTGTTTATAGGGAATTTGCAAGGGGCATATGACAGGGGTTATAATTTTGACCGAACATTAAATACGGCAGGGAAAGAGGGGCAGACCATCGCAAGGGAAGACCTGATGAATATGGGGAATTCCAAAGTGGTCGTAGTGACCGGGGATCTCTGCGTCAGATGTCCGTCGAAGATCTTATATTATTCCACAGGGATGACGCTGCTGGACAGCAATACGGTCAGCGCGGATACAGAGGGGAATTATTTTATCATATATAAATAAATCAAGGGAAAGAGGAGAAAAAACAATGGAAAAAACGATGGAGAAAATCGTAGCGCTTGCAAAGGGCAGAGGATTTGTGTATCCGGGTTCCGAGATTTACGGGGGACTGGCTAATACGTGGGATTACGGCAATCTTGGCGTAGAGCTGAAGAATAATGTTAAGAAAGCATGGTGGCAGAAGTTTGTGCAGGAAAATCCGTATAATGTGGGAGTAGATTGTGCAATTCTGATGAACCCGCAGACATGGGTGGCATCCGGTCATCTGGGGGGATTTTCAGATCCGTTGATGGACTGCCGGGAATGTCATGAGAGATTCCGCGCAGATAATGTTATTGAGGATTTTGCGAAGGAGAATGGCATTACTCTGGAGACGGCTGTGGATGCATGGTCGCCGGAAGAGATGATGGACTACGTTAAGGAAAAGAGC
>CAMWKA010000241.1 GCA_947174725.1 uncultured Lachnospiraceae bacterium
GGGTAAAGGTCTTAGAAGTCAGGTTGGTACCCGGTATGGTACACTTCAGAAGGGACCGAGATATTTGGAGATGGCAGAAGGTTATGTTACAGGCATCGCTTTGGACGCTGATGACCAGATCATTGGTTATAAGTTCGTAAGCCTTGGCAAGATGACAGACTTTATTAAGAAGGGTGATGATCCTAATACAGCTTATGAGAAGGCAAGCGGACAGTATGGACGCGTTGCTGACGCCGTTAAGATCATTGATCCCAGAACTGATGCAGAAGTGAAATAAGGAGGAGAGAAAACATGGCTTTATTTGAATCATATGAAAGAAGAATAGACAAAATCAATAAAGTTCTCGGTGAGTATGGAATCTCTTCCATTGAAGAAGCTGAGAAGATTACGAAAGACGCAGGTCTTGACGTATATAATCAGATCAAAGGCATCCAGCCGATCTGTTTTGAGAATGCATGCTGGGCTTATACCGTAGGCGCTGCAATCGCAATCAAGAAGGGATGTAAGAAAGCTTCTGAAGCTGCTGCAGCAATCGGCGAGGGACTTCAGGCATTTTGTATTCCGGGTTCCGTTGCAGACACCAGAAAGGTTGGCCTTGGGCATGGTAACCTTGGTAAGATGCTCTTAGAGGAAGAGACAGAGTGCTTCTGCTTCCTTGCAGGTCATGAGTCATTTGCTGCTGCTGAGGGCGCGATCGGTATCGCTGAAAAGGCTAACAAGGTTCGTCAGAAACCGCTTCGTGTTATCCTGAACGGTCTTGGTAAAGATGCTGCTCAGATCATTTCCCGTATTAATGGTTTTACTTATGTTGAGACGGAATATGATCCTTATACAAACACAGTAAAAGAAGTATTCAGGAAATCCTATTCAGAAGGACTTCGTTCTAAGGTTAATTGTTATGGCGCTAATGACGTTTGTGAAGGCGTTGCAATTATGCATAAGGAAGGCGTTGACGTTTCCATTACAGGTAATTCAACCAATCCTACCAGATTCCAGCACCCGGTTGCAGGTACATATAAGAAAGAATGTATCGAGCAGGGTAAGAAGTATTTCTCCGTTGCATCCGGCGGTGGTACAGGCCGTACCCTTCATCCGGACAATATGGCAGCTGGTCCTGCATCCTATGGTTTCACAGATACCTTAGGACGTATGCATTCCGATGCGCAGTTTGCCGGATCTTCTTCCGTTCCTGCCCATGTTGAGATGATGGGGCTGATCGGCGCAGGCAACAATCCGATGGTTGGTATGACTGTTGCAGTTGCTGTATCGATTGAGGAAGCTGCTAAAGCTGGAAAGTTCTAAGAAACGTTAGAAAGTTCTAATAGAATGCCTTAAAATGCTGTAAATAGAGAGCTTTTCAAGTTGTGATCCGGTTTGAAAAGCTCTCATTTTTTGTAGACATCTAAAAGGGAAAAGGAGGAAATGTTACTATGCCTAAGGATGTGCGTGAAGAACGAAAAGAAATTTTCGAGGAAACCAAGCGGCTTTATACAACAGATAAGCGGCTTGTGGATTCTGTAACTTATTCCAAAGAAAATCAGCAAGTTGTGACAGAAGACGTTAAAATCATTACACCAAAGGCTAAATATGATATGCCTGCAAAAGTATTGGTATCTCAGAAAAGAAGTCTTGAGGCTGCGAGTGAATATTTGGATCAAAAAGTCTGCGTTCTTAACTTTGCGTCCGCCACTAATGCAGGAGGTGGTGTTACAAATGGAGCAAACGCGCAGGAGGAAGCGATCTGCCGATGCAGTACCTTATATCCCTGTATTTCAGATTATGAGGTAACAAGTAAGTTTCATTATTATCATCGAAATGCTTTGCACTCTGGACAGATGAATGCTCTATATAATAACGACTGTATTTATACGCCAGGAGTGACAGTGTTCAAGAGTGATACTGATCAACCGCAATTGTTAGCGGAAAAGCTCTGGTATGAAGTTGATATGATATCCTGTGCGGCACCGAATCTGCGCAGTAAGCCGAGCAATGCCATGAACCCTGATTCAGGAGATAGAGCAGTTTCTATCAAACCAAGTGAATTACTGGAGTTACATAAGAAACGTATCAGCAGAGTTCTTGATATTGCGAGTTTGAATGGCGCAGAAGTAGTGATTCTGGGAGCTTTCGGATGTGGGGCATTTCAGAATCCGCCTGATGTAGTAGCACAGGCTATGTATGAGGTAGTTCAAACTTATCTATATCATTTTAAGGCTATTGAGTTTGCAGTTTACTGCTCACCAAGAGATACAATGAACTATGATGTTTTTAAACAAATATTATCTCCGATATGTAAATGATTTGACGGATAAGCTGTTGTAAAGTTGCAATACAGTAACGGTAGAGGAGCATCTTGAAAGGCGAGAAGAACAGATATGGAAATTAAAATAAAGGAATTGACGGAAACAGAACTGGCGGAAGTTGTAAAGATTTGGAACAGCGTTGTGGAGGATGGTGTTGCATTTCCGCAGATGGAATTGCTTACACTGGAAACCGGAAGGGATTTTTTCGCGGGGCAGTCTTATACAGGGGTTGCATGTAACATGGAATCTGAAGTTGTCGGACTCTATATTCTTCACCCGAACAATGTTGGAAGATGCGGGCATATCTGTAACGCCAGTTATGCAGTGAGAAAGGATTGTCGTGGACATCACATCGGGGAAGCGCTTGTGAAGGACTGTATGAAGAAGGCGAAAGAACTGGATTATAGGATCTTACAGTTTAATGCTGTGGTGAAAAGCAACCAGACCGCGCTGGCATTATACAAGAAGCTTGGATTTACGCAGCTTGGATGTATACCAAACGGATTTTTATTAGGTGATGGAAACTATGAGGATATCATTCCACATTATATAGAGTTGACTACGTGAACTGATTGCGTTGCATATATTATGGATCAAATAAGTATGGCTGATTTATCTTCAGAACATTCCTGAAGATGCGTTAAAGTACTGATTAAAGATGAAAATAAGGTTAAAATGGGGGTCAGTGAGTTAAATGATAAGGCAAATTCGATATTTTCAATCGGTTGTCCGCAATAACAGTTTTTCAGAAGCGGCGGAGGAATGTCATATTTCCCAGTCCGCAATTTCCCAACAGATACAGGCGTTGGAGCGGGAATTGGGATTTGATCTGTTAGAAAGGAAAAATCGAAAGTTTACGCTTACTTCTGCCGGAGAATATTTTTATAAGAAAAGTCTTGTGCTGATTGCTGATTATGAGAGGATGTGTCAGGAAGCGGGCAGACTTTCCGTGGGCAATAAAACCACATTGAAGATCGGATATCTGCGTTGTTACAGCGGCCAGGAGTTTCACCTTGCTTTGGAGGAATTTTCAGCTAAATATCCGGATGTGCTGGTGAAGATCAAATATGGAAATCATGAGGAATTGTATGGGCTGCTCCGGAATGGGGACGTAGATCTTGTCATGAACGATCAGCGCAGGGTTTTTTCGGATGAATATGTGAATCTGCTCCTGACGGTTGGGAATGAGTATATAGAGATTTCCAACAGAAATCCGATTGCTGCATTGCCATCCATCACTCCGCAGGAATTGAAAAATGTTCCCTGTATCCTTGTTTCGTCAAAAGATCAGAGGGAAATAGAACAGGAATATTATCAGGTAGTAGTCGGCTTCCAAGGCGATTTTCTTTATGCGGTGACCTTGGAAGAAGCACTGTTAATGG
>CAMWKA010000242.1 GCA_947174725.1 uncultured Lachnospiraceae bacterium
GGATATAAGATATATGAATGATTCGTATATGGAGTATATGGTGCGTAAAAGATTTACTGCGAAAGATTATTTGAGCAGGATATCGATTATCGTGCTGACAGTCTTTTTTTTCTTACTTTCTCCCGTGATACCGGTTTCTTTGTTCATTGCGGCGATTTTGGCTGCGATTGCTTATTTTATTGTTTTTCCGAGTACAGATCTGGAATATGAGTATCTGTATTGTGATAAACAGATCACAGTGGACAAGATCATGGCGAAGAAAAAAAGGAAGCAGGTCGCCATCTATGATACCGACAAGATCGAACTCTTGGCGCCGGTCAATTCTTACCGTTTAAAAGCATTTGAGCATCGTACGTTCAAGGAGGTTCCCTTATGGAGCATGAAGGAAGATGATAACGTACCCTATGTAATGATTTCTGAGGGAAATCTGAAAGTCATACTTGATCTGCCTGCGGAGTTTGTAAAGCTGGTTCAAAATGTTGCACCGAGAAAGGTATATTTTGATTAAATAAAATATAAAGTGGCTGACAAAGCAGAACAGGAGGAGAAAAATGGGACAGATTATTAAGGAAGGCATTACGTTTGACGACGTTCTTCTGGTGCCGGGATATTCAGAAGTGGTTCCTAATCAGGTAGATCTATCCACTTATCTGACGAAGAAAATTCAATTAAATATCCCGATTATGAGCGCAGGAATGGATACTGTCACCGAACACCGTATGGCGATTGCCATGGCAAGACAGGGCGGTATCGGTATTATTCATAAAAATATGTCCATCGATGAACAGGCGGAAGAGGTAGACAAGGTAAAACGTTCGGAGAATGGCGTTATCACAGACCCGTTTTCTTTATCTCCGGAGCATACTCTTGCAGATGCGGATGCGTTGATGGCAAAATACAGGATTTCCGGCGTGCCGATTACGGAAGGGAAAAAGCTGGTCGGCATCATTACAAACCGTGATCTGAAGTTTGAGAAGGATTTTTCCAAGAAGATCAGAGAGTCCATGACCAGTGAAAATCTGGTAACTGCGAAGGAGGGTATTACCTTAGAGGATGCCAAGAGGATTCTGGCGGCGTCCCGTAAGGAAAAGCTTCCGATTGTAGATGAAGATTTTAATTTAAAAGGGTTGATTACCATCAAGGATATTGAAAAGGCGATCAAATATCCGCTGGCTGCCAAGGATGACAAGGGACGGCTGCTCTGTGGCGCAGGCGTCGGCATTACCGCCAATGTACTGGAACGTGTGGAGGCGCTGGCTAAGGCGGGTGTGGATGTGATCGTGTTGGATTCCGCACATGGTCATTCCGCCAATGTACTTAGATGCGTTAAAATGATCAAAGAAGAATATCCTGAGATGCAGTTGATTGCCGGCAATGTGGCGACAGGGGAAGGAACGAGGGCATTGATTGAAGCCGGAGCAGATGCGGTCAAGGTAGGAATCGGACCGGGATCGATCTGTACGACGCGAGTGGTGGCAGGTATCGGCGTGCCGCAGATCACAGCGATCATGGATGCTTATGAAGTGGCAAAGGAATATGGGATTCCAATCATTGCCGATGGCGGTATCAAATATTCCGGAGATATCACAAAAGCTATTGCAGCGGGAGGAAGCGTCTGTATGATGGGAAGCATCTTTGCAGGCTGTGATGAGAGCCCGGGAACATTTGAGCTGTTCCAGGGAAGAAAATATAAGGTATATCGGGGAATGGGTTCTATCTCCGCAATGGAAAACGGAAGCAAAGACAGATATTTTCAGGAGAATGCCAAGAAGCTGGTGCCGGAGGGTGTCGAAGGACGCGTGGCTTATAAAGGAATTGTGGAGGATACGGTATTTCAGCTGATGGGCGGTCTCAGGTCAGGCATGGGCTACTGCGGCGCGGCTACGATTGAAGAACTGAAAGAGAACGGCAGGTTTGTCAAGATTTCCGCTGCTTCCTTAAAGGAAAGCCATCCCCACGATATACATATTACGAAGGAAGCGCCGAATTACAGTGTAGGTGACAACTGATCATAAGGGGAGCGTTGGTTTGGTTACGAAAGGATATAGGGAAGGATATTAATGAAAAGATCAGGATATAAAAAAAGAAATGGGTGGAAGGGAGGTCTGCTGGCAATGCTGGCAGTCTTCCTGCTTTGTTTTAATAAGATCACTGTGCAGGGAGCGGGTATGGTCAGCGGAGACGGCGATTTTGTAATTTGGTATTTAAGTTCCATCGCTGAAACATGGATTAGGAATATCTATGCCGGAGGTCAAAGCGATATTCTGGATCGTATTACGTTTGTCTATTATTATGATTACTATGATTATCTGGAGGATCTGAACGAGATTCTGTCACATCCGGAGGATCCGCTTTATCCGGATCTTATCTTTCTGGAGCCGGATTACGCAGCAGGATTCTTGTTGGAGGGAGAACTGCTTTTATCCGCAGATGATCTTGGAATCACGGATACGGATATGAGCAATATGTTTCCTTTTACCATTGCTAACGGAACAGACGCCCAGGGAGCGGTCAGAACATTTTACTGCTCTGTTTCACCGGGAGCATATCAGGTCCGTGCGGATCTTGCGGAGACGTATCTTGGGACGAGTAATGCGGCGGAGCTGCATGACCGCTATTTTTGTGACTGGAAAAGCATGATGGCAGCCGCGCGAAAGGTTTACATAGAGTCCGGGGGAATGGTAGCCCTGTTTCCGGGATATGGGGAGCTTTATGCGGGACTTGCAATGCCTGGACAGGATTTTTCATGGGTAGATGAGAACGGGGTAACGACGGACGCGGCACAGATCGGTCAGATGATGCGGCTTACCAGAGGATTTGAGAGATATACTCTTGGCGCTCAGCAATGGACGCTTGATTGGGTGGATGCTATGGACGGAGACGGCATCCAGACGCCGGCCGCGATTACCTATGCCGGTTCGCCGTGGTTTACCGGATTCTGTCTGTCAGACAGCTGGCGCAACAATACGGTCATTGTAGAGGGACCGGTGGGATTCCAGTGGGGCGGTAATGGATTAGCCGCAACCGCAGGCTGCTCGGACGTGGATTTTGCCGCGGATATTATCAGGACGCTGTGCTGTGACGTGGATGCGATGACGGAGATGGCAGGGGGGATAGAGTTTGTGAACAACAGAGAGGCATTGGTCAGTGCAGGCGCTCTTGGATATGGGGATTGTGATTACCTATATAATCAGAGTAAAGATCTGTTTCAGGTATATCGGCCGCTGGCAGAGAAGACGTCAGGAAATCGTCTGACGCCATATGATTGGGCGATGAATGATTTGTATGAAGTTTCATTGGGACAGTTTATGCTGCAGGGAGGCGGAGTAGAAGAAAGCATAGAGCTGGGAGAAGAACTCATAGAGGCGTTGAACGGGATGATGCCATGAAGACAGACGGCGGGTAAATATGATTTGCCGGCGGAAACATAAACAAATCCATATTTTGAAAATATTAATTTTGGAATATACCTTGGCATGGTAATAATAATATGGTAAAATAAGCGCAAAGGCGGCGCTTATTACAAATTGCTTCGCAATTCGCTTTATGGCGTGAAAAGCACGCCGAATTATGGTAAAATGAATAGATAATTAAGAAATCAGTTATTTATGGAAGAGGAGTGAATGACAGTATGCGGATCGGCGGTATAGGTTCGTTTGGATTACATAATTACAGGGT
>CAMWKA010000243.1 GCA_947174725.1 uncultured Lachnospiraceae bacterium
CGCAATTCGCTTTCTGTCGTGAATAGCACGCAGAATTATGGTAAAATTAATAGATACTTAAGAAATCAGTTATTTATTGAAGAGGAGTGATTGACAGTATGCGGATCGGCGGTATAGGTTCGTTTGGATTACATAATTACAGGGTCTCGGCAGTCTATGGCAATCCGAGAAGTCTCCAGCCGGTGAAAAAGATCGGTCAGGAGACCGCTTACGGAGATACGACTGCGGTTGTGGAGAAGACGCAGCAGCAGCCCGTACAGAAAGAGACGCAGGATCGCCAGATGAAGCAGCCGGAAGCGGTTAATTATCAGGATATTATGAACCAGATGAGAACAATGACAAGATTTAGCGCGGATACGATTCCTATGGTGTCGGCGATATAGAAACCAAAAATAAAAAAGGGGATGCTTCCCTAATGGGAGTATCCTCTCTTTTCTTTAAGATATATAATTGCGAAAGAGGTGAATTCGGTTTACATAACTCGAAGTTTGAAAATATATGTTCCAAAAATGATTTCATTTATGATGTTTTTGGAACATATATTTTCGAACAAAGAGTTATGTAAACCTCATAGACAGAATTGGATGTGACAAAGAATATGAACAGCACTTTTAAGCGGGTTGAGAAAAAGTATCTTCTGACAAAAGAACAGGCACATGAATTATTTGCCGTTCTGGGAGATCGCGCGGTCTTAGATTCGTTCGGTCTGCATACGATCTGCAATATTTATTATGATACGGAAAGTCATGAACTGATCCGCCGTTCCATTGACAAGCCAATCTATAAGGAAAAGCTGCGGCTTAGAAGCTATGGTATTCCGACAGAGGATTCCACGGTATATCTGGAACTGAAAAAGAAGTGGAAAGGAACGGTTTATAAGCGCAGGATAGAAATGCCATTACATACGGCGAAGGCCTATCTGGAGCAGGGCGTTTATCCGGAAGAATATGACTGCCAGATCTTACAGGAGATCGATTACACGCTGCACTTTTATCCGTTGCAGCCAAGCCTGTTTTTGGCTTATGACAGACAGGCATATTATCTGGCGGAACAGAATGGTGTCAGATTTACGGTAGACCGCAGGATCAGAAGCAGGGAGGATGCGTTGGATCTTTTGGCAGGAGATGAGGGAGAGCTGCTTTTTGATGAGGATATCAGAGTCTTGGAACTGAAAGCGTCGGCTGCCCTGCCTAAGTGGTTTGCATCGCTGTTGTCGGAATTGCAGATCTATCCCAATTCTTTTTCCAAGTATGGCAGCGTCTATAAGGAGAAAAATCATTATATCCATACGTTTCCGAATGTAATGGAGGAAAATGAAATCTATATGAAAGAACAACAACGAGGAGAAGAATATGTTTACTAGTGTACTTAATGAGGCAGAAGGACTGATGAGCGTTTCGAGCCTTTTACTCTGCACCGGGACATCCATTGCCTGCGGCTTTATGATTGCGCTGATTTATATGTATCGCTCCCATTATACCAAAAACTTTATTACGGCGCTGGTGCTGCTTCCGGCATTGGTTCAGGTGGTGATCATGATTGTCAATGGCAATCTGGGTACTTCCATTGCGGTCATGGGAGCATTTGCGCTGCTGCGTTTCCGTTCGGCACCGGGCAATTCCAAGGATATGACAGCGTTGTTTTTTTCGATTGTGGTAGGACTGGCCAATGGTATGGGATATCTTACGTTCAGCATATGTATTGTGGCTATTGTGGGACTGGTATTTTTCCTGCTCAATGCGACTCATTTTGCTGAATCAGGACGGAAGTATAAGACGTTGAATGTTTTGATCCCGGAAAATCTGGATTATGAGGATGTGTTCAGTGAAATTTTTGATCAATATCTGATTTCCGCAGAACTGGTGAAAGTCAAGACAACAGATCTGGGCAGTATGTTTGAATTAAGCTATGAGATCGTTCTGAAGGACCCAAAGAAGGAGAAGGAGCTGATTGACGCGATCCGGTGCAGGAACGGCAACCTGACGATTACCTGCAGCCGTCCGCAGTCAAAACCGGCGGAAGAACTGTAAATGAACTGTTATGATTAAGCTTGATAAAATCCCCCGCCGCCGTGGAGCGATGGGGGATTTGTATTAGCTCTTATATATTATATTGTATAATGTTACGGTGACTTACTGCTGTTCCATGGAACGAAGCCTGTTCGCCATCTGGTTCAGATTGCTGATGATCTGTCCGACTTCGATGGTAATCGCATTGTTCTCCTCACTGACGTTCAGGGTTTCCGTAGAGTGTGCGGTGACTTCTTCCGTAACTGCGGAGATCGTCTCGATGCCTTTGACGATAACTTCGTTGGCGCTTCCCAGTTCCTTGACCATCTGACCCATCTGACCTGCCGAAGCGGCAACCTGTTCTGTCTTTTCTGCGATGGTCTCAAAGTTTCTTGCCGTATTGTTGGCAGCTTCATTTTGTGACTGAATATTTTGTATCATATTTTCGATGACTTTTACTACTGCGGTAAGTTCATTGGAAATATTACCGATCAGGGTCGTAATGTCAACAGTAGCGTTCTGGGTCTGCGTTGCAAGATTGGAAATTTCAGAAGCAACAACGGCAAAGCCTTTTCCCGCTTCTCCGGCGCGGGCTGCTTCAATGCTTGCATTTAAGGAGAGCAGACTTGTCTGTGAGGTGATGTTGTTGATCAGGTCAATGATCGACTGCATCTGGTTTGTATATTCATTGAGTTCCGCAAGTTCCTTGGAAACACTTTCATTAGCTTCATTGGAAACACTGACGTATTTGATCAGGTCGTTGATACTGTGTTTTGAGTCATCCAGCTCCTGCTGTGTGGCTCTGATATTCTCTATAATAGAAATAGAAGATTCGCCTACCCTTTGGATACTCTGCTGGATCTCTTCCGTCTGTTCCATCTGCATCTGTATGGAATCTACAGTTTCATTGTTGCCCTGCGCGACTTCCTGCATGGAAAATTTGGTTTTTTCGGCGGTTGCTTCTAAGATATTCATTTTTTCTGTGACGGTCTGGATGGAAGCACTCATCTGATCTGCAATCTGCAGGATCTGCTGCATCATATTTTTGGTGTGTTCTTTTTCTGTTTCTACTTGCTCCAGACGGTGTTTGTTGATTTTATCCGATACGATCGTGGACATATACAAAAATAAAGAAAACAGGACAGTAGAGCCGATACGGATCTCAATATCCGGAAGATTATCTTTGACGATGCCGCCCGTAAAGCCCATGACCGCAACCTGTATGATATTGCCCAGCGTGACGACGATAACATAGTAAGAAGATAACCGGACATTGTTATATGAAATCAATAGGACTGCGAGCATAAAACCGTAAGTATAAGCTACCGGTGAAGTGGTTGTGAACAAGATATAAAGATAAAATATGGTAAATCCTATGGTCATCAGATACGGGATCTTGGGTGAATCCTGATTCTTTTTGTAGATAATGATACAGGCGATCAGCGGGATCAGTGCAAGCGCACAGAAAACGATATAGTATGGTATATCTCTGGATCCTTTGATGACTTCAACCAGATAGCAGATCACCAGAACAATGTTCATAAGTCCATATGCGATGACGCTTGTTCCGTTAGCGCGCTGCATATCGGATAAATTCTTGTAATTCATTATTTTTCCCC
>CAMWKA010000244.1 GCA_947174725.1 uncultured Lachnospiraceae bacterium
TCATAATACAATCCCCACCTTTTAATTTTATTTGTTAAATGATAATTATTTAATGTTTATCATTAAATATATTGTAATCTCTAAATTTCACTTTGTCAATAACTTTTTAACGATAAACATTAATTTTTTATCATAAGGCAGTAAACTGTCCCAAAAGAAAAGGCAGCCACCCCGGACTGTCTTTTTGCTTTTATTCGATTTATCATATCGCTCATTAATGATCAATCTTTTACCTTAAACACCTTGTCGATCGCCAGAATAAAGATGGTTCCTAATACCAGAACAATCACTGCTCCGATCCCCAGACGCAGAAGCTGGGCAAGGGTGCTGTGTTCTTCATTCCATCCATCGTTGATGCAATAAAACACGCCTGTGGTATCCACATCATATTCCCGGCATAGATCTTTAATCTCAGAAACGGCCTGGCTGTTGGCAGCAGTTTTTCTTCCCACGGGAAGGGTGATTTCCCTTCCAGCCTTCAGCCTTCTGGCAACATCTATAGGCATCTGGGCAAGAATATAGGATTCATCCGGAAGCTGGATCAGATAATACTCCCCATATTCTCCTATAATATCCAAAACCATGTTGGTAACATCCGCACGTTTTCTGGGGCCGCCTCTCCTGCCCGAATTGCTATAAGCCGAAACCCATGGGTGGCGCACACCGATCCCCGTGGATATGATGTCTATAGGTTCAATGGTTACACAACTGGTCTGCCACGTGTCCTCCCACATCTCTGCGTCCTCGATACGGGGAATATCATCCGCCGCGGGCAGTCCGATATAATCCTCCTTAAGCCCTTCCTCGGTCATTGCCAGAGTGACAGGTTCCTCTTTACCCATCAGCCAGGATTCCACACTGAGATTCTTTATAACCAAAGCGGCAATTACAAACGCTGCAATCACCGCCACAAATTCTAAAGCCTTTACTATTTTCTTTTTCATGATTTGCCTCCCTGCTATGACTGTTTTTTACTCGCTGCCATTTATCCGCAAAGCAGTCAAATTGACCGCAAGGCAGTCAAATTGACCGCAAGCGGTCAATTAGCATAGTTCTGCTCCCACCCATCCAACAATGGACGGAAAGCTTCATAGGGAAATCGATAAATCCGTTGTATATGGTCCTCGCCCCGCACTCTTAAGAAGTCCCTAACCGCCACATGTTTCTTGTCGCAACGCGGGCAGAGAAAAACCTCCACGTAACAGGCTCGCATGCCGGTAGGAATCTGTTCTGTTCCCCTGATGGGTTTCATATGGGAAAGAAGATAATTCTGAGCATCGTCATAAGTTGCCCCAAAAAAGACAGGCAGGAGAAAAAGGTATGTATGCTGCGAAATTCTGGGAGCATCCGCCTTACAGTAGATGCAGGCGCTTACCCCTCTTTTCTCCCGCTGCCGCTCCTTTGCAATCGATATTCCAGCGACCACTATCGCTATTATGACAATTGGTATCACAATGGCAGGCAGATAATCGATCAGGTCCATTCCCTAATTTCCTCCCTCTGCCCTGCTCTTTGCCGCCATCAGAAGTTCCACAAAGGTATCCGCTTTGGATATTGCCTCAACGCCAATACCTGACTTCAGATTGACCGCTCTGTTGCTTAATAAGGTGTACATGGTTATTTTTTTACCATCCAGTTCAAACACAAAACGCACTCCTGTCATTGTCGACGCAATCGTCTCCGCTTTTCCAATACGGGATGCATTGAAAATCTGGATTTCAAACGGATTATATGTCGAAATAAAACCAATCATTCCATGTTCCACATCGATCAGCAGCCTGCCGTTTCTTCCCTGAAAAGAACTCTTAAACTGGTAAGGAAGTGAATCCACGCGCTTATAGGCGCTCTTTGTCAGAAACGACGTAAAGGTTCCCCATGCAAGCATTGATATCAGAAAGAACCATGTCGTAATGGAAAAAACAATGCCTAAACCCAGAACAGCACCCCACTGGAAATTCCCGCTCACAAGCTCTATGATCAGGGAAATCAAAAAGGGAAGTACAAATCCTGTCCCCAATAAAAGCAGCCAAAACGAGGACCCAAATTTTCTAAATTTTTCTGTTTCCATTGCTTTCATAATTTGATACAGCTCCTCTCCGGATTTTATTTTCATATGCAATTCTCCCGCAAACGGTTTTATTATATCATTCCGATCTTTAGGATACAATTGTTTTATGAAATAAAATCACGTAAGTGAAACTGATTATTTATTCCTCCATATACAGGGTGATGGCATTATCCGTCTCCTCCATATACTGTTCCAGCGTGATCCTGCCATTCAGATAATCTTCCAATCCCGAAAATATCTTTTCTTCCAGAATCGCATTCCGGTAAGTCGGAACCGAAAAACTGCCAAGCAGATCCTTAAAGCGCTCTGTCTCTCCCTCCGGAGCAACCGGAATGGGATTTCCATTATTGTAGTACTTAAATGTTTCTACCCGATTTAGCAACGCTTCCATGTTGACCGACATACCAAATCTATGCTCAAAGTTGTAGTCATAATCGCCCCCTATATTACTTTGCGTCTCCATACTTAACATATATTTTACAAATTCTTCCGCCGCGTCCGTGTTTTCACTTTTGGCATTAATGGAATAGACCATCAGCGGCGTAAATGTATTAACGTCATCGATAGCGAAGATATCATATGTTTCATGGGGATATTCGTTCATCATATGCCAGATATCCTCCACATCAAACTCGGTGTTAAAATGATACAATCCGATACTGCGGCCTGAATAAAGCTGCATCTGAGGGTCCGTCCTGATCAGGGGTCCTCCACCCATCCCCAAGGAACCCCATTCGTCAACCAGTCCCTGCATCAGATAGTATGTGTTAGAGTAAACCCAATCCCCCCATTCTTCCTCTGTTTCATCAACCAGAGCTTCCCATTCCCGGATCTGATCCTCAGTGGTATGCTCCATCAGGGCGTCCCAAACATCTTTCATACCGGATACAAAATTTTCCAGTTCCTGCCTGTCATAGCTTTCCCCATTTACAAAGATTCTGGAGGAATATGCCGGATATAACAGTTGAAACAATCCTTTCGCATCATAGATCCGCAGATCATTGCCAAATTCAGGATTCGGGCACGGACTGTTTTGAATATATTCTGCAAGCCCTTCCAGACTGTTCAAAGAATCTATGCTGTCAATAGGCGCAGAGATAACCGAAAATTCGAATTGTGACGGTATCGCGTAGAGTTCACCATCTTCCGTGCGGTAGCAGGATAAAATCGTTGTAATGATTCCCGGATTATCACTTATGATCTCTTCATACAGACCGGAAAGTTCTTTCAGCATGCCGCTGTCCCTGTAGGCAGCGTAGTTCAGATCGTCCATAATGATGACGTCCGGTCCGTTTCCCGCCAGAAGCTGCGTGTTCAATGCATTGATCGCTTCCGCAATGGTGGTATTGCTTCCTTCCTCCCGTCCGACTTCAATATTGACCTTAATGTCAGGATATTTCTCTTCAAATTGCCTGACAGTATATTCCAGATATTCCTGGGAATACAAAGTGTATACGGTGATCTCTTCAGCAGGCACATTTTCCACCGGCTCCACCGCCTCATCCATCTCGCTGCAGCACAGGAAATAAAG
>CAMWKA010000245.1 GCA_947174725.1 uncultured Lachnospiraceae bacterium
ATGATATTCCTATAATCCAGCAAGTCGTTCATATTATCCGGCGCATTTTTTGCCGATACGATCTCAAAGTTGCATCCCGCCTGTGTCAGGATCTCCGACATGACAGACGTACTTTCTCTGCTTCCCGCAATCAGCAGGATCTTAGGCGCATCCTCTACCATTGCGTAAGCATGATAAGTATTATTTTCCTCGCAGATATCTCCGGGGGCATTTACAACCACTTCAAAACTTTCCAGATTTCCATCAGTCACAGTCTGTTCAAAAAGGAAACGGTTTGCGCCCCGATTTAAATGCACGGAAGTTGTACTGATCGTCTGCCCGTCATTCATCAGGGAAACTTCTGCATCCGTATCATAATTGCTTGTCACTGTGACTTCTACAGTATACTTGTCTCCCGCATGAAGATAAGAAGGAAGATCCACAGCTTCAACATAAGCATCATCACCCTGCGTCGTATCAAAAATGATACCTCTCAATTCAATATCATTAGATACAATGGCATTCGCCGTATTAGTAACGTCGCCTTTGGTCTCACGCCCATCCGTAAGCAGAATGATCCGGCCGGATGCCTCCGCGGGAATCATCGCCAAAGCACGATAAACTGCCTCTTCCAGATTGGTCGCCGTACCATCCGTAACCGTCATAAGTTCAGATGTCATACGCCTTTCTGTCAGAAACTGCTCAATCTGCGCGTCCCTTCCAAATGTTACGATTCCATATCGATTGTTTTTCGGCATTTCAGAGATCATATCAAACATATAATTCTCGATCTCTTTCAGATTTTCCTGATTACTCATCGACATATCCACTACAAATATGGTCGTCACCTGATCACTTTGTTTGGGGATCGTAAACCCGATAATGGATAGAATCAACAATATCCAACTGATACAGCGGATGGTCAGATAGAAAAAGTTTACCCTTTTTAACTGGTTCATCTGTTTCAGATAGAGTATCCACTCCAGAACCAGAAGCAGCAGCGCGACGATCAGGAAAATATCACGGAGCGTCTGTTTCACCTTAATCGCACTGTAATCTCTCGTCCCGGTAATATCTTCCGCAGTGATACTTCCATCCGATTCCTTTGCGGTCTCCATCCGGACAACATAATACTCCACTTCGTCCCCGGCTTTGACACTATAGATTCCCACTCTTGATGTATCCGCCATGGATATGTCAAAATCCATACCCGGACGAGGCTGATATTCCAACTGCTCTCCCGCCACATAGATATTGGAAGCCAGAAGGGAGGTATCTGAAAGATAACTGATCGCATTGGCCATAAAAACCGGGAATTCCGCAAGCAGCGGAAAATCCGTCTCCCTGATATCAAAACCAAGCACGATCTCCTTGATTCCGTCATGCTCGCCGTAATACGCCACACAATAATCCCCACTGGTGATAAAACTGTGCCCCCATTCCGGCACCTCATAAGTGTATGTTACATTGGCGCCCATCGTAAAGTCAGACAACCCTGTCGTAAGTTCTCCGGAAGCCACTTCCAATCGTACATTCTGAAGTTGTCCTAAAGCATGAGCCGTACCCGCCAATACGATACGATTCATGCTGGCAGACGCAGAAATACTGCTGCCGGCATCATAAATCGCCATATTATAAGCATCAGATCCAAGCGCGGTATCCACCCCGCTCTTTACGATATCATTGCCCGTCACCGCATGGTACGCACGCTCAATAAATGTATTGCCGCTGCCGATCAATACGCCATTCGCACGGCTTCCGCCGGAGCTCACCGCATAAGAAATGTCATCTGCCGCCAGACTGTCCTGATGATCTGCAGAAGCTTTTCCATCTCCCTCAAACCGGATGCCTGAGACCACACTTTTCAGATACTCCGCATCCCATACAATATCCTGAAACAGACAGATACCTCTTTCTCCCGGAGCAAGCGTCATCTGCTGTACCTCCAGCAAATTGTCCTCCCCGGCATACAGACTGATGTCAAAAGACGCATCTGTAACACCATAATTCGTTACCTGCGTTACTACATCCGTTCCCGTCTCCGTTCTGGTATATACGGTAAATTCATTGGCAATATTGTTGACCGCGTCTCCCGCTATCAGAAGATCGGCGCCCATATGTTCTGTGTAGAGCATGGCATCCTCCGCTCCCGATCCATCGGTAAGGACGATCAGATGCGCCAGTTCCCCGTCTCCTGTTTCATTGAACTGCGTACAAAGCGTCTCTACGACATTCTGGGCGCTTTTCAGCGAACCGGATGCATCAGAGCATGTAATCCCCCGAAGCGTCTCTATCACGCTTGCCTTATCACTGATTCCTACTGCCAGAAGTTCCGTACCCATAAAATCATTTGTCACAACGCTAAACGTCGTATTTCGCGATGCCTCCACATAATCGCAGGCGGTTTGTATCGCTTCCTCTATACGCTGCTTTCCTCTGCCGTTATCATGCTGCATACTGGCACTGGTATCAATCAAAAATACAACTCTTCCCCCCTGTGTATTATCAACATTGACATACGGGGACATAAAAGAAATAATCAAAAGCAGCAGAATCAATAGCTGAAGATACATCAGGATATTATGGATAAACTTCTCCATAAATGTTTTAGAATGTTGATTTTTAAGCAACTTCTGCCAAAGGAGATTGGATGATACCAGATGATCCACTCCCTTCGGTTTTAGCAGATATAAAATTATAATCACCGGAACCGCCATCAGAAATAACAACGGCCATAAACTCTCAAATATCATATAATACCCTTAAATCCTCAAAAATCAATTGATAAAGATCCCTTGCCGTACTACACAGGACATAATTGCTTCCCGTCTTCCTACAGATTCGTTTTAATTTGTTCAGAAACTCTTCCAGTCCTTTCTGGTAACCACGGACAGATTCGGCATCCATCGTGATTCTAAGCTGTCCCTGATCCTCCATATCGATCAAATTATACGTACCGGACAATCCGATCTCCAGTTCTTCCTCTGCCATCACCTGAAGCATAACTGCCTTCTGCCTGCGATAATCCAGATATTTCATGATCTTTTCGATCTCATCTTCCGGACCATTTACCATATTTTCTGTCAAAAAATCACTGATCAGGATCGTCATTCCCGGCCCTTTCAGCGCCATCTGACGGATTGCGGTATGAATATCCGCCGCTCCTCCAAAAGTCAGTTGTTCCAACCATTTTAACAGCCTGGGATAACCTTTCTTACCACCGGTGACCATAAAAGGATTTGCCATCCGCTTCATATCATAAACGATCACCCGATCCATACCGGAAAGCGCCAGATAGGAGAGCGCCGCAGCGATGCTGAGAGCAAGCTCTGATTTTTTCTGTTTCCCATAGTCCATGGATGCGCTGGTATCGATCAGAATCGAAACTACCGCTTCCTTTTCTTCCATATATTCTTTGATAAACAGCTTATCCAACCGGGCATAAGCGTTCCAGTCGATCCGGCGGATGTCGTCGCCGGGCATATATTCCCTAAAATCAGAGAACTCCGCCGAACTGCCCTTTTGCACCGACTTACGGTTACCGGACATACTCATGCTGGACTTTTGCCCTATAGACAGCCGCAGACGGACAAGCGTATCATAAAATTTCGCGTCAAG
>CAMWKA010000246.1 GCA_947174725.1 uncultured Lachnospiraceae bacterium
GTTTTAACAGTGTATGCCTGTCCGCCTGATTCATCTGATAATAGTCCAGATAATCGATCTTTAATTCTGTCAGGGATTCCCCACAACCCGGACAGATGGTTCGATGTCCGCTTAACATATGTAAAAAATTACAGTTTTTGCAATAATGCATGTATATCATTTCCTGTCTTACTCCCTTCTCTGCATGTATGTCACTATATAGATTACAAAAAACGACTACATTTTGCAATCAAATCCGCACAAATCCTTCTTTCTTTTATCTACAGAAAATGACATCATCGGACAATAACCGTCTTTTCCCACTACAATTCTTTCTTTTTTTCTGTCGAATCATCCCAGAGACGGATGATTTCATACCGATATTTCCACGCCAGCCAAAAGATCTTCATATCGTCTATAAAATATCTTCTAAACAGTCTTCCCGGCTCCTGGAAAAAGCGGAAAAGCCACTCCAACCCAAACCTTCGCATCCAAAGCGGAGCACGTTTTACCATCCCGGCTTCAAAATCAATCGCCGCGCCAAAAGGAAGCGCCACATGAAAATCCATCTTCTCCCTGTACTGATAGATAAATTTTTCCTGTTTCGGAGCACCAAGTCCCACAACAAGGATCTGAGGCTTCTTCTGATTGATGATCCGGATAGCTTTTTCCACTTCCTTTTCATCCTGTTCAAACCCTATCGGCGGAGAATACGCGCCCACGATCTTAAGACCCGGATATTTTTTCGTAAGCTTACGCTTTGCCTCTTCCGCCACGCCTTCCGCTGCCCCAAACAAAAATATGGTATGTCCTTCTTTTGCCGCCATCTCACAGACCTTCGGAAGCATATCCGCTCCCGGTATCTTTTCCTTGATCGGACATCCCAGAGATTCCGCGATCCACATAAGAGGCGTCCCATCTGTTAAGATCAGATCCGCTTCTTCGTAGATTTTTCTAAATTCCAGATCTTTTTCGATCTTTACCACATGATCCACATTGGGCGTTACCACATAATGTTTTCCCTCTGCACATGCCAGAACGTCGATTTGACGGACCGCCTCCTCAAATGTAATATCATCCAGACAGAGATTCATAAACTTACGGCGCGTAACGGTCGGAATCTTTTCTTCTACCTTACGGTCCGATTTCCGCTTTTTTAAATGCCTGCTTCCGATGTATGACAACACTGCCGTCGCAATGATCCCCACGGAATCAAACGCTATATCCTTCAGATCGCCATAACGTCCCGGAACAAAAATCTGAAAAAATTCATCCGCAACCGCCACAATCATCCCAAGAAAACACATATAAAACATACGTATCTTACCCCTGAATCCGTTTACGGTAACGGCAAAACCGATCATCAGCGACAAAAAGGCATATTCACCAATATGGGCAATCATCCTGATCAGGGCATCCAACGCTTCCATCGCAGACTGATTTGAAGCGGTAACATAAGCGTTTTCCCCCGCCATCAGACGAAGCAGTCCCATCGTCAACTCCCTGCTGGTATCTCCTGACGCTACGCCATTCTGCGACGATAAGATAAATATGACAAGGATCGTTGCAAGAGCGGGAGTCCAGCATAACGTCCTGAAAATAAATTTCTTTCCGGTCAACCATATGTAGCACAGGTTCATCCGGATATACCCCTGAGGAAGCTGCCTGCAACGGCTGATGATATAATGCTGCCAATAAAGAAATCCTTTTTTCCTTTCCTTCTGACGTTTTCTTCCGGTGTCGCAGTAGACATTCAATCCATAGTCTACTCCCACCATAATACCGTCAAACATCCCCCGATGCGCCGCCATCCACTTTTCCTGCATCGGCGACGGCATGGCGACCCATATGATATCCGCACCGGAATCTTTGATATATTCTGCCAGGATATCTTTACCATCCGTTGAGGTATCCTCAGAAGAGCGATCTTCTTCGGAATATTCCCATCCTCCGGTGATAACGGCATGGGGATATTCCGCCTTCAATTTATCAAAAAGGCTTTCCTTCATAAAACTGCCGTCTTCCAGATTATCATAACCGGATGCCCATACAAAACAGTGACTGCATCCCGGCTTTTCTTCACTCGCTTTCAGTACCCGTTCCATCAGATCCACAACATTGATTCTCTCCGCACGGGGATAGCCCTGAAAACGTATCTCCGATGAGATCTGATAACTGTTTGGCAGCGTAAGGAGAGCCTGATTGACAAGCCTCTGATATTCCTCATTTTTTCTCGCGTACATCACATCATCCACGCTAACATTACATACATACTGCCCCCTTTTTTTCTGATCGTTCCCAGTCAAAAAAGCCACTGTATCTTCCACAGTGGCCACGGATATCTCCGTATTCAGGATTTGACATCTCAGATCATTTAGCATGGCTCGTTATTCTCATACGCTTATTGTATCGTTTTAAAATACTCTATTGTCTTCAACAGACCTTCCTCCAAAGGGATGGTCGGTTCCCAATCCAATTCTTTCTTAGCAAGATCAATAACCGGCTTGCGCTGCAAGGGATCGTCCGAAGGAAGCGGCTGATAGATCAGCTTTGAATTGCTGCCGGTAAGCTTTATGACCAGCTCCGCCAGCTGCCTAATAGTAAATTCACTGGGATTTCCAATATTTACCGGTCCGGTAAATTCCGCTCTGGAATTCATCAGACGGACCATTCCTTCAATCAGATCATCGACATAGCAGAAACTCCTTGTCTGGCTGCCATCACCATAGATCGTAATATCATCTCCCCTGAGCGCCTGCACAATAAAATTAGATACCACGCGCCCGTCTGAAGGATGCATCTTCGGTCCATAGGTATTAAAGATGCGCATTACTTTGATCTCCACCCCATGCATACGATGATAATCAAAGAACAAAGTCTCCGCCACACGTTTTCCCTCATCATAACAGGAACGGATTCCGATAGGATTGACACATCCCCGGTAACTCTCCGGCTGCGGATGTACCTCCGGATCGCCATACACTTCTGAAGTAGACGCCTGCAGAATCCTTGCATGTACTCTTTTCGCCAGTCCCAGCATATTCATAGCTCCCAAGACGCTGGTCTTCGTCGTCTTGATTGGATTGTACTGATAATGGATCGGGCTGGCAGGACATGCCAGATTATAGATCTGATCCACCTCTAATATGATCGGCTGGACAATATCATGCCGGATAAATTCAAAATACTGATTTCCCAGCAAATGACGGATATTGTCTTTATTTCCGGTAAACAGATTATCCAGACAGATCACGTCATTTCCCTCTTTGATCAACCGTTCACAAAGATGAGCTCCTAAAAATCCCGCTCCTCCGGTTACCAAAATCCTCTTTCCCATTCTTTTTCTCCTCTCACATAATCATTCAGTTAGGTGATTGTGAAACTCAATTTTTGCATATTTCCGTTGCGCAACTGGTTATTACCAGTTGTAATTGGTTATGGAAAATCAGTCATTTCACAAACGCCTAATGAAATAACATTAGGATTCGGGTGTCAAAAGGGTCCTTATAAATTTTGAGGTGGCAAATTGCACAAATCATAATCTGTGCCTATGCCCCTGTAAAACATTCCTAATTTAAGTTGTG
>CAMWKA010000247.1 GCA_947174725.1 uncultured Lachnospiraceae bacterium
GATAATGTTGTACTCAACTGAAAACTATTGTAACCAATTTGTCCTATTTTTTCAAGACATATCCTAGAAAAATTTTCCATAAATTAATAAAATGTGGTATGATACACGTAAACATTGACCCATGCATTGACATCATATGCCGATTTTGTGGGAATTTTCTCCCATATAACTTCGTATGACGTATGGGAATCGGACAAACTTTATTCAGGAGGTCTACTATGCCTATCCTTGCGGACTGCCATATGCACACCCATCATTCCGGAGATTCCGATGCCCCTATGGAGGCAATGATTGACCGCGCCATAGAACTGGGCTTGAAATCTATCTGCTTCACCGAACATCAGGACTTTGATTTTGTCTATGAACCGGATGAACCTCAGGATCTTTTTGAAACGGATACGGAAGCCTATCAGAAAGAACTGCGGGAAATGCAGAGCAGATATGACAACCGTCTTACGATCCGTTTTGGCATTGAACTGGGACTCCAGACCCATATCACAGAGCAGTTAAATCATTATTCCTCCGCTTATGATTTTGACTTTATCATAGGCTCCTCCCATTTGTGCAACCATAAAGATCCTTATTTAAAAAATTTTTTTGAAGGGCGGGACGAACAGGAAGCCTATCATGAATATTTTGACTATATCAGAGAATGTATTTCATCCTTTGACAATTTTGATGTCTATGGCCACTTAGACTATGTCCTTCGCTATGGTCCTACCAAAAATGCAGGCTTTCGCTATCAGGACTATCAGGAATCGATCGACGCTATCCTTCGCGCCCTCATTGAGCGCGGCAAAGGCATTGAGCTGAATACCAGCGGCTATGCATACTCCCTTGGCGCGCCCCACCCCTGCCGCGAGATCCTGCTCCGATACAGGGAGCTTGGCGGCGAGATCCTGACCATCGGCAGCGACGCCCATGATCCCTCGCGTATCGCATCTGATTTTAACAGGGCCGCCAGCCTTCTCACCGACTGCGGTTTCCGTCATTACTGCGTCTTTGAACACCGCAAACCTGTATTTTATCCATTCTGAAGCGCTGCGCTTATCCTATGCTCCTTATACTGTGGAGGCAAATCAGATAGCGAGCTGTGCAATTGAAAAACTACGTCAAAATTCTGTTATATCAACTGTTATATCGACGCTTCCCTCACTTTCATATTTAACCTTCCGATATCATATAATGGAAAGAAATCAATCCCACAGGTTTCTTTCTATGTCCAATGCACACCGTTTGATCAAAGGCACGCTCATCCTGACTGCTGCTGGCTTTCTAAGCCGATTCCTCGGCTTTTTCTACCGCATTTATCTTTCCAGACAATTTACGGAAGAAAGTATCGGAATCTACCAACTCCTCACTCCCTTGACGGCACTGGTCTTTGCCATCACCGCTGCCGGTCTGCAGACCGCCATTTCAAAATATGTGGCGGCCTCTGTCCAAAAAAGCCGGGAAAAGTCGCTTGAAATTCTTACTGCGGGCGTCCTGTTCAATCTGACACTTTCGATTCTGTTTAGCGTTTTTATCTATCATGCCTCCGAGGACATTGCCACTCTGTTTCTAAAGGAATCCAGAACGGCTCCGCTGATCCGCCTGTTTGCCCTGTCTATTCCATTTGCCGGACTACATTCCTGTATCAACGGTTTTTTCTATGGTCTGCAGAAAACCGGTCTGCCGGCGCTCTCACAGCTTCTGGAACAGGGACTCCGGATCCTGACGCTTGTGATATTATGCGAATCCATCCTTCGCGCCTCCATGACTCCGTTGATTCAGGTTGCCGCTGTCGGATTGATCACAAGTGAAGCGGGCGCTGCATTATTTTCTCTGTTTTATCTCTATCGATATATTATAAAGAATCAAATACCGCTTCATTTTCCTGCAGTAAAGAAGCTTCTCGCCATTATCAGAGAACTCTTTTCCATGGCGTGGCCATTGACTGCCAGCCGCGTCGTGATTACACTTATGCTTGCCTTAGAAGCCTCTTATATGCCGGAAATGATGAGCCGTTCGGGGCTTTCCCGCGCCGAGGCATTGGGCTCCTATGGTATCCTGTCCGGAATGGCGCTGCCGCTGATCCTTTTTCCCAATGCTATCACCAATTCCATATCCGTCCTGCTCCTTCCCATGGTATCCGAGGCGGAAGAACAGGGAAAAAACAATACCATCGTGGCAGCCACAAGACGTTCCATTAAATACTGCTGTTTCTGGGGTTTCCTCTGCTGCTTTGGATTTTACTTTTTAGGACCAGCCGTGGCCACCCTTTTATTTCATAATGCACAAGCCGGTGAATATGTCCGCTCCCTGAGTTTTATCTGCCCTTTCCTTTATCTGTCTGTCACCACAGGCAGCATATTACATGGGCTCGGACGCACAAAGATCACCTTTCTGGCGCAGGTCATCTCCCTGGGTGTCAGTCTGGGATTTGTTTTTCTGCTCATACCTACGCTCGGCATGAACGCGTACTTTTCCGGACTGCTGACCAGTCAGATCCTATTATGCGTATTTTATCTTCTTGCACTTCGCAAATATATGTATTATACTTAGAAATCATTATTAGAAGGGTACGGTGAAATACCAATGAGTTTAGAATTTTTAAAAAAACTTCCTACGCCGGATGAAATACGTGAACAATTTCCGGTTCCGGAACATCTGGCAGCTTTAAAAAAAGAACGTGATCAGGAGATCTGTGATGTCATTACAGGGAAAAGCGACAAATTTCTTGTCATTATCGGTCCCTGTTCCGCTGACAATGAAGAGGCAGTATGCGATTACGCAAACCGCCTTGCACGCGTCAATGAAAAGGTCAAGGACCGCCTGATCCTGATCCCAAGGGTCTATACGAACAAACCCCGCACGACAGGCGAAGGCTATAAAGGCATCGTCCATCAGCCGGATCCTTCCCAGAAACCGGATTTTCTGCAGGGTCTGATCTCCATGAGAAAGATGCAGCTGCGTGTCATGGAAGAATCCCGGCTTACGGCTGCCGATGAAATGCTATATCCGGAAAACTGGGGATATGTTTCCGACATCCTCTCCTATGTAGCCATCGGCGCACGTTCCGTAGAAGATCAGCAGCACCGCCTTACCGTCAGCGGATTTGATGTGCCTGCCGGCATGAAGAACCCTACCAGCGGCGACTTCTCCGTCATGTTAAACAGCGTCTATGCGGCGCAGCATCCACATGATTTTATCTATAGGGGATGGGAAGTAAAGACAACGGGCAATCCTTACGCGCATACCGTTCTCCGCGGCGCGGTCAATAAACATGGCAACGCCCTTCCGAATTACCACTATGAAGACCTGGCGCTGCTTCTTGAGATGTATAATGAACGCGACATTCTCAATCCTGCCTGCATCATCGACTCCAACCACAGCAATTCCGCGAAGAAATTTGAGCAGCAGCCCCGTATCATCAAGGAAGTGCTTCACTCCCGCCGTGTCAACACTGACATCAAAAATCTTGTTAAAGGGGTCATGCTGGAAAGCTACATCAAAGAAGGCAGCCAGAAGAACGGCGAAGGCATCTACGGCAAATCCATCACTGACGCCTG
>CAMWKA010000248.1 GCA_947174725.1 uncultured Lachnospiraceae bacterium
CCACCTTTCATCTCATCCCCAAAGGTAAACTCCATCTTGTTCCGATAGCCGTACTGCTTAGGACTTGGCATGATTCCGTCATACATAACTTCCGTCTCGTCCGCGCTTCCCTGTTTTCCGTCTGCATTCTGCCTTGCGTTCGCATCCTGCTTTACATCAACATCTCTTTTCACAGAAGCGGCATCCCCATTACAAGATGCTTCCTTCAACACGGTATCCCCACTCCCCGGCTTCACACCACCAAGATACGCCCCCAGCAGCTTCAGCACCTGTCCCTCCTTGATCTTCAACTGCTCCTCATAGGGAAATCCTTGATACAGACAGCCTCCGCAGATACCCGCATATCTACAGATACCGCCCTGTTCCGAATAACCTGACGCTGTATGCTCCTCTCTGCCATCTTCCATCGTGCATCCCGCCACATGCTCCCCTTTGCCATCTTCTAACCTGCATAAATATTCCTTCTCACAGGGCGCTTTCTCCACTACCTCCAACAGCTTCCCTTCCGCCTGTCCATTCCTCTTTTTGGTGATGCGGAAAGAAACCGTCTGCCCCGGCAATGCATTTTTTACCGTAACATTCACTCCGTCAACAATAACAATTCCTTTATTTGGAAAATCCATCCGTAATACAATTCCTTGGTAAATTTCACCTTTTTTCATTTTAATAATCATACCTTTCCGTAACGGTAATAAATATTGTTTTTCGCAGCCAACGCAACCATAACTCAAAAAAGGGATGCACAGGCATCCCAATTTATTCTATTATCTATCGGACTTAAGCCAATCCGGAAATTACTTCTCCTCAGCCTTAGCTTCTTCCTTCTCTGCCTTAACGGAATCCTTGCTTTCATTCTCTACAAGATCCTCGTCATCAAAGAAATCATCATCAAAATCATCGTCGAAATCGTCATCAAAGTCATCATCAAAATCTTCCAGATAATCCGGCGTCATAAAACGATAGATAGCATAAACAACAGCAGCTACAACGGCAATAATACCGACAATAAGAAAGAAAGTCTTTAAAGCATTGCCCTTCTCTTCTTCCTGCTCTTTCTTCTTCATGATCTCATTTAATTTTACTGCTGTGATTACATCTTCAAGTTTATTCATCAGATAACCCACCTTTCTAATTCAGTTAAACTATGTTTAGCATACCACATTTTATATGATTTTAATATCCTTTTTTTATATCTTTTTCAATTTTGCAAACATTGCATACATGATCTTCTGACCGACAGTATCAAATACAACTGTCACCTGGACATCCCGCGGCGTCTGCTCCATAGCAGTCACTGTTCCTTCACCAAATTTGATATGTACTACCCTGTCTCCCACCTGATAATCCGGCTTCTCACTGGTAAGCTCAGATCCCTTTGACAGCACTATTTTCTTAGGCACATATGTTTTCTCAGAGTCAGACCTGCTGGCATGATATGGGTTCTCCCGGAAGAAATCCCTTGCTTTGGACCCCTGAGACGGAACCTCGTCCCAGCGCACCCTCTGGATCGGCACTTCCCCTTTCAGATACTCCTGCGGGATCTCTTTCACAAAACGGCTGACTGCATTATACTGCGTCTCACCCCGGATCATCCGCGCTCTGGCGGAACTGATCGCCAGGATATCCTTGGCTCTGGTGATTGCCACGTAAGCAAGTCTTCGTTCTTCCTCGATATCCTCCTCGTTCCCACTGTTGATCGTCATATAACTGGGAAAGACGCCATCCTCCATACCGCTTAAAAACACCACCGGGAACTCCAGTCCCTTCGCGCTATGGACCGTCATCAAAAGTACCCGGGAATCTGCCTCATCCACCGCGTCCAGATCCGATACCAGTGCTACTTCTTCCAAAAACTCACTCAACGTTCCCTCCGGATTGTCATCCTCATAGAGCTGGATCTTTGTCAGTAATTCATCGATATTGGCAATACGGTCCTCCGCGTCATCTTCATCAGAAGCCTGAATCTCATCGATATACTGGGTATCTTCCAGCAGCTTCTGTGTAATCTCAAGAATACCGCAATCCTCCAGGCGGGTACGGAACACCCTGATCAGCAGGGAGAAATTCTTGATCTTCTCCGCCGCTTTTCCCAATGTGGGGATCTGCTCCGCCTCCGTGCAGGCGTCAAAGAAACTGATTCCCTTACTGTCCGCATATTCCTGCACTTTGGTTATGCTTGTAGCCCCGATACCGCGCTTTGGCACATTGATGATCCTGCGTACCGCCAGATCATCCTTTGCATTATCGATGGTCTTCAGATATGCCAACACATCCTTGATCTCTTTTCTGGCATAGAAATTAACTCCGCCCACGATATGATAAGGAACGCTCTGATAAACAAACGCCTCTTCAAATGCTCTCGACTGCGCATTGGTACGGTACAGGATTGCACAGTCTCTATACTCATATTCTCCCCGCCGCTTCAGTCTGGCAATCTCGTCAACGATCTCTTCCGCTTCTTCCTTACCGCTATCATACAGCCGGAATCTTACCGGCGTATCCTCCTCACGGGCAGTCCAGAGTTTCTTAGTCTTTCGCCCTGTATTGTTAGAGATCACTGCATTGGCGGCATTTAAAATATTCTGCGTACTCCGGTAATTCTGCTCCAGTTTGATCACCTTCGCGTCCGGATAGTTCTTTTCAAAATTCAAAATATTTTTGATATTGGCTCCCCGGAATTTATAGATCGACTGATCGTCATCTCCCACAACGCAAAGATTCTTATGTGCATCCGCCAGCAGCTTAATCAATACAAACTGTGCTGTATTCGTATCCTGATACTCGTCCACCATGATATAACGGAATCTGTGCTGGTAATTTTCCAGCACCTCCGGACACGCCTTCAGAAGATAGACCGTCAGACGGATCAGGTCGTCAAAGTCCAACGCGTTACTTTTCCGAAGCGTCTCCTGATATTCGCGGTAAGCGTCGATAAACCGCTTCTTTCCAAAATCGGCTGCATTCTGCAGGGCATAATCCTCCGGTCCCAAAAGTTCATTCTTTGCATTGGAAATCTCCCTGAGCACTGTCGCTTCCTTATATTGCTTAGGATCGATCTGCAGTTTTTTAAATACCGCTTTCATGACGCTCTTACTGTCATCCGTATCATAGATCGTAAAATTCCTGTCATATCCGATCTGATCGATAAACCTTCTGAGGATCCGGACGCAGGTGGCGTGGAACGTCATGACCCAGATACTTTCCGAGCCGAATCCAACGATCCGGTCGATCCTCTCCCGCATCTCTCCCGCCGCCTTATTGGTAAATGTGATCGCCATAATATTATAGGGATTCACATTCTCCTCTTCGATCAGATAAGCGATCCTATGGGTAATGGTCTTCGTCTTGCCGGAACCCGCTCCCGCCAAAATCAGCAATGGACCATCCACATGCACAGCCGCTTCCCTTTGTTTATCATTTAATTCATCTAACTGCATCATCAACTCTCTCCTTCAATCCATACGATCACTTTTTAACATACTCCGACCACGATTCCCGCAATGATCACTGCGGCACAGTCCAGCTT
>CAMWKA010000249.1 GCA_947174725.1 uncultured Lachnospiraceae bacterium
TGCGGCATCCTGGTGCTCCTTCTCTGCACGGAGCTGCCATTACGCTTCCGGTTGCTCCTTCGTGTGACTGTCCTCTCTTTCCGATTCCGGCTTCTCCGTCTCTTGAACGTTCCCTTTTGTCGCTTCCGGTTTCTTCGTCTCTTGAATATTCTCTCCTGTCGCTTCCGGTTTCTCCGTCTCTTGAACGACCTTCCCTGTCAGTTCCGGTTGTTCTATGGTCTGTATTGCCTCCGCAGGTTTTTCCAACTGCTCTATCCCGGTTTCTTTTTTCGTCAAATCATTGCCGGCATCTGCGACAGATACTGTAACTTCACTTTCCAAAGCAGCTTCCGGGGATGCTTCTCCTTCAGCCGTCGAAATTACCGCTTTCGACTCCTCCAGATCCATATAAGAATCCTGCAAACAGGTTACCGTCAACTGGTTTGCCAAAGCTGCCGCATCCGCAATCTCACCACAAAAGATATCTTTTTTCTCCAAAACTACTTCATAATTAAATCCCGGCGTCATATGAAATGCATTGTCGCTAAAGATTCCGTCCGCATCCTTCAAATCCAAAAATACAAAGGGAGCGAACGCATCTGTCGTCAAAATGATCCGAAACAGTTCCTCTTCTTCTACAATCTCCCGGCTGATCCGGGCAGGCTTCAGTGAAAGATGTTTATAGGGCACAAATGTCTCCGCCTCTACCTGTATGATACCATCTCCATAGATAAATACCGCTTCCGCGTATATATTACGTTCCCCATACTTTTCTATCATCCTTGTAGCATCGCAGGTCTCAAATACGACAACTTTACCATGATAACTTCGTTTACTCTCCGTATGACGGGACAGTTCCTTCCCATCCATATCCCACAACAGAAGTTCCAGCTTACAGTTGACGTCCGTAAGGCTTCCATTATCCACATAAGCTGTCAGCTTACTGCCTTCCTTACGAATGCTTCCGGCGATAGGCGTATAAAAACGTCTCGCCATATAATGCAGCGCCTTCCACCGTCCGAAATAATCCATACTGGACCATGACACCACCGGCCAGTTGTCATTCATCTGCCAGTACAGGGTACCCATGCATCTACCGCGATTCTGTCTGAAATGCTCCACCCCAAACTTGATCGCCATTCCCTGCAGTATCTGGCTGACATAGAGCAGGCTTTCAAAATCCTTTGGGTAAAGAAAATTTTCCGACAGATAATATAAGATCTTTCCATTTGCCCAGCCATTTTTCTGGTGGCTCTCCATAACCGGCGAAAAAACATTGCGGTCTTCCGGCTCCGTGAAAGTCCTGATCGTCTTCATGGAGGGAAGCGATTGAAAACCAAATTCTGATAAAAACCGGAAATAATGCTCCTTGTAATCCTCAAACGGCTTCTGACCGTGCCATACGTCCCAATAATGCGCGTCTCCGCGGTTTTCATCATCCGGCGCATCAAAACAGCCGCCCGATGACGGGGACGAGGGCCAGTAAAATGTTTCTCCGTCCGCTTCCTTTACCGTCTTGGGCAGGAGATATTCAAAGATCTTGATATAATCCGCCCGCAGCGCAGGCTTTTCCTTCTGAAAATCAGGCCAGTGACTCCAACCGGATTCGATCTCATTGTTACCGCACCAAAGCCCCAGACAGGCATGGTGACGCAGCCTCTCCACATTATCCCGCGCTTCCGCTACAATATTCTCCTCCAGCTCCGGCGTCAGCTCATATACATTGCAGGCATACATCAGATCCTGCCAGACAATGATGCCATACTCATCACAAAGGTCATAAAAATCATCAGAAGGATAATAACCGCCGCCCCATACCCTTAAACAGTTATAATTCGCGCGCGCCGCGCTGTCCACCAGCATCGTAAGACGTTCCTTCGTGATCCTTGAATAGATACAATCCTCCGGAATATAATCCGCGCCCATGGCAAAGATCTTCACTCCATTGACACAGAAAGCAAATTCCTCTCCATATTCATCTTCTTTTTGAGAAACTGTCAGCGTACGCAGACCGATCCGCATCGTCTTCTCATCATAAAGATAATCCGCTTTCTTGATCCGGATGGTAATCGTATATAAGGGATGCTCACCGAGACCATTCGGCCACCAAAGCTCCGGATGCTCGACCATGATCTGTATCTTATTTTCACCATAAGATGTGACTGCGCCGTTGCCTTCCGGCATCCTTGTCAGTACCGTGACCGGCTTCTGTCCGGTCATCTGCACTTCGATCTCCACAGGTATATTATCAAACATCTGTAGAACCGGGTCGATCGTCACCATGACTCCCTCCCGCCGATGATCCTGACTGATCCGTATATCCTTGATCCTCGCTTTGGAATAACTGTGCAGCTCTACACTTCGGAAAATCCCGGCATCAGGAAGCTGTGGGCCCCAGTCCCAGCCAAACATGGAATGTGCCTTTCTAAGGTACTGGTTTCCCTTGATGGCGCCACAGGCGGTATAACCGATCTCTTTTCCCTTTTCCGGCTTATAATTCTTAAGATACGCCAGCGGTGAATGTAATATCACCCGAAGTTCATTGGCTCCCAAGCGGACCTGCTCTTTTACACTAAAACGGAAAGTTCTGTGCATATCAGAAGTAGACGCAAGAAGTCTGCCGTTTAAATAGATCTCTGCCAGTGTATCCAGTCCGTAAAATATAAGCTCGATCATATCTTCCTGCATATGCGCGCCGCTGACGGAAAAATTGCAGAAAAATTCATAATCCTTTTCAAATAACGCCAGTGTTTCTTTTTCGTTCTCCCGATAATACGGATCCTCCATCACGCCCGCGTCCAGCAGCACAGACATCACCGATCCCGGCACCGTTGTATCATAAATCTTGCCGGAAGCAGCTTTCATCTTCCAACCGGCTCCATTTAAACTTTCCTTTATCATACGTTTTTCCCCTCTATGATCTTTTCTCTGCAGAAGTTATTATCACTTTACAGAAAGAAAAGCAAACGGATCTTTCGGGTCCGACTGCAGAAAATTCATCATCAGATACGCCATCCTCAAAGAAACTTTTTCCTCCGTCAGAATCCGGCTGACTTCCTGTTTATCTGCCAGTAAAACCCTGATCGACTCCGTCTCCTCTAATTTCTGCCGGTTCCACACTCCGCTTGCATAACCAAATACTACCTGACATGCTTCGTCCGTATATCCTGCCCCCATATAAAACGGTCTGCGGTAATATTCCGCTCCCCCTTTATATACTTCCAAAGACAACCCCGTCTCCTCCTGCATTTCCCTGACAGCAGCCCGCGACGCGTCTTCCCCTTCGTCGATCAGCCCCGCCGGCAATTCGTATATTATATCTCCCACCGGATAACGGTACTGCCTGATCAGTACGATCTTGTCCGGTTCCTCCTTCCAGACAGGATAGATGACCACGCCTTCCGCCTTTGTGCTTCCTGTCACTGCCTTAATACTATCTCTGTCTCTGATACGCATCTGACGCTGCCGACGACTTAATAGGGGTAGAGCTCGGTGGTCGCCGGAGCATTAAAAACAACAGGGGGGGGGGGGGG
>CAMWKA010000250.1 GCA_947174725.1 uncultured Lachnospiraceae bacterium
GCATAATATTGAATTTGTGAACTGATTGAAATGTCTAGATAATCTGTTCCAGCTCCTCCAGTCGCTGGTATAACCGCTCCAGTTCTTTACCAAGGGCATCCAGTTCTTTTACTTGTAAATCCGTCATGCCACGTAATTCATAATTTTGGTTCAAAACATTGGCGATTCCATTTGAAATATCTTCCCCTACCTGCATCAGCCCCTGAAGTTTCATGGAGATAAATCCAAGCTGCCCGTCTGTCTGCCCGGAAATTTTCTGTCCGTCTTCCTCCAGCTCTATGCAGAAATTTGTCTGATCATTAGCCAGCTTGATCGCGTTCTTCGTACGGATCACCAGCAGGGCAAGCTCATCAATCTTATCACGCATCTGCCGGTCCGCCAGTTTGATTTCATCCAGGGCCGCAGATATATTCAGACTTCCACTTCCGCTTCTGGCATAATCTAATGAAACATTGGCTGCATAAAGTTCCAGTTTTGAAGCGATATTTTGAATATAGGTGAGCTCATTATAGATGGTTTCAATCAGTTCCATGGATTCCTTCTGCATATCATTTAATACGCCAAACGCCTCTTTCTGACGTTCTTTGTCATCCATCATCTCCTGATAGGAATTGCTGCATCCTTGAATTGATCCACGAATGGATTCATAATCTTCACTAAGGGATTGTCTGGAAAGTTTCAACCCTGTTGCCGACGCATTACCTTCCTCCAAATATTGTCTCATCGTTTCCAGCTGCCCTGCCAGTTGTTCATAATCCTTTTTCACACCGTCGAGGCTGCCTTTACACCGCTTCATATGATGAGAAAACCTTGTTCTGCTTTCCTCCGACTCTTGAAACATATCATTCAGATTGCCTTCCGCAATCGACAGAGCGTCCGACATCCCCTCCATCTCATCCATACGTTCTGTCAGCTGTCTGGCAAATGTCTGAAGGTCTGCCGTATCTCCATAGATCCTGATCTTATCCTCGGCAAAGGCAGCCGCAAACTGATCCAGCGGTTCAAACATCTTCCTGATTCTTCCGGATATATAAAAAGTGGAAAACACATATAAAATTAGATAAATACAAAAAACGCCCAGAATCTTGATATAATATCTTTGTATATCTTCTTCCGAGAGATAAAGCAATATCGCGCTGGCAGTGAACACAACAAAAAAAGCAATGCCAAATACCATGCCGATCAGTTGATTGATATGATCAGAAAATGATCTTTTTCTTTTCATAGAACGTTCATGCCTTCCTGTCATTTTATAAAAGGGCCGGCAAAGATAGCCAGCCCTTATGTCACTTTCTTCTATCATGCACTGACTGATAAGTCTAAATGCATCCCACTTTTATTTATTCAGCCTAGTTATCGATCAGCTTGCCTTCGCCATTCCAACTATAAAGCTTACGGATTTCTTCGCCGACTTTTTCGGACTGATGCTCGCTTGCCAGCTTTCTCATTGCCTTAAAGTGCGCCTGACCGCCTGCCGGAGACATATCCAACAGGAATTCCTTTGCGAAAGAACCATCCTGAATATCTTTAAGAATCTTCTTCATAGTCTTCTTGGTCTCTTCCGTAATGATCTTAGGTCCTGTTACATAATCACCATATTCCGCCGTATTGGAGATAGAATATCTCATGCCGGCAAAACCGGACTGATAAATCAGGTCAACGATCAGTTTCATCTCATGGATACACTCAAAATAAGCATTTCTCTCATCATATCCTGCTTCTACAAGGGTCTCAAAACCAGCCTGCATCAGCGCGCATACACCGCCGCAAAGAACTGCCTGCTCACCAAAGAGGTCTGTTTCCGTCTCTGTCCGGAAAGTCGTCTCAAGCACACCGGCTCTTGCGCCGCCGATTGCCAGAGCATATGCCAATGCCTTCTCCAGCGCCTTACCTGTAGCATCCTGATGAACCGCAACCAGACAGGGAACACCTTTACCGGCCTGATATTCACTTCTTACGGTATGACCGGGTCCCTTAGGGGCAATCATCGTAACATCCACATCCTTAGGCGGAACGATCTGATTGAAATGAATATTAAAGCCATGTGCGAACATCAGCATCTTGCCCGCCGTCAGATTCGGCTCAATATCTTTCTTGTACATAGCGGCCTGAAGTTCATCATTAATAAGGATCATGATGACATCAGCCCTTTTAGCAGCTTCCGCAGCAGTAAATACTTCAAAGCCCTGTTCCTCAGCCCTCTTCCATGATTTGGATCCCTCATAAAGGCCGATAATGACATTGCAGCCTGATTCTTTTGCGTTCAGCGCATGTGCATGTCCCTGACTTCCGTATCCAATAACCGCGATCGTCTTTCCTTCCAGTTCTGCAAGATTACAATCTTCCTGATAATAAATCTTAGCCATTTTTCTTCCTCCTAATTTTTATGTATATTTAAGCAATTACTTATGCAACCGCTTAATTATCCAACCAGACAACATCTTTATTGCCTCTTGTCAATCCGGTGATACCTGTCCTTGCCAGTTCCAGAATCTCATAACCCTCCAGAAGCTTGATAAATGCTTCTATCTTCGACTGATTGCCGGTCAGTTCAATGATCATACTCTGGTTGCCGACATCAATAATACTTGCCCGGAACACATTCGCAATATTGATCACGCTGTCGCGCGTCTGCTCTGAAACACTGATCTTGATCAGACAAAGTTCACGGTAAACGGATTCTCCCGGTGCCAATACCTTGACATTGCGTACATCCACCAGTTTTTCCACCTGTTTTTCAATCTGATCTAAAATCTCATCATCCCCTGAGGCCACAATCGTAATACGTGTATACCTCGGATCAGCAGTCACTCCTGCCGTAATGCTTTCAATATTATATCCCCGTCTGGAAAATAATCCGGAGATCCGGCTCAATACACCGGATGTATTATCTACCAAAAGCTGAAATACTTTTTTATTCACCTGTATGTCCATGCCTTTCTATCTTTAAATTAAATTTTCATCCTGCAAAAATAATATTAGCAATATTACTTACAAAAGTCAATGTATCAAAGTATCAATTCTCAGATTCCATACACTTAAGCAGCGCCAGCGTCCCGGTCCTTGCCACCTCCACGATACTGACCTGATTAAGCATCGCAAGGAGCAGCTTGATACGATCCGGAGTATCGCAAAGCTGCAGGATCATCATGGTTTTTGACATATCAACGATATCTGTCTTCATGATATCGCAGATCTCCATGATCTCCTTTCGATTGCTTTTATTGTATTTTACCTTAACAAGGATCAGTTCTCGGGCAATCGCCTGATGTGATTCATAGGTCTTGACTTTAATAACATCCAGTTTTTTGTTAAGCTGTTTTTCAATCTGTTCCAAAATTTGCGGCGTCCCGGAACTGACGATCGTCATACTGGATACTTCCGGAGAATCAGTCTCGCCCACGGCAAGGGAATCTATATTAAAACATCTTCGGGAGAACAGTCCGGCAACCTTGCAAAGTACACCGGAACGGTTTTCTACCAACACATTAAATATCTTATTCATATAAAC
>CAMWKA010000251.1 GCA_947174725.1 uncultured Lachnospiraceae bacterium
TACGTCGTCGGCAGCGTCAGTTGTGTATATGAGCCAGATATAAATTAGCCGAAATGTGCTTTTTTAATTGCACTTCCACCAAGTAGGATTTTCATAAAACATATTCCATCTGGCAGATTGATGTTATATAATGAAATAACAGTGTCAATACAAATCAGAAGATGCAGGAGAAACCAAATATGAAGAAACAAAAGTCGTTACAAGAAATCATTTATGCGTTTTTTCTTTTAACAGCCATGATCCTTTTGTTTTTCTGGTTTACGGAACAGAACAGCAGACGGACAGAGGAGCAGAACAGAGATTATGCGGCGGATTCTGCGCAGTTGAAGTCTGAGCAGATCGATGAGGAACTGAATAATGCCTTGAGCCAGATCAAAGCCTATGCATACTTTTTGGGAGAAGGTCTGACGGAATCTGTGATTACGACACAGATGCTTGAACAGATGGAAGAAAACTCCACGTTTGATGCTATCTTGTTTACGGATCTTAATGGTGTGGACTTTGCTTCTGATGGACGAATGACTGACGCGGTGGAGCGGGATTCTTACAATAATGGTATCCGTGGTAACAGCGGCATTGAGATTGTTTTTGATTCTTATTTTTTTGACGAGACAATGGTATGCTTTTATGCACCTGTCCGCTTTGAGGGTCAGATCATCGGGGTGCTACGGGGCGTTTTTCTTGCTGAGGAATATTTGAGAAGTATGCTGAATACCACATATTTCGGGGAGGAGGCGCAGGTATTTTTATGTACGCCGGATGGCAGAGTCATTGCCAGCTCTGACAGTAAAGTTTATGAAGGATATATTCTTAATATATTGATGGAAATGGACATGATTGACCAGAATGTTGCAAATCAGGTCAATCAGATTTTTGAACATGGCGGAGAGGGCGCTTTTGTATGTGATTCCTCCAGTAAGACAGATAATATTTGTATCACATACCTGCCGAAAAACTCTTATGTATTCGTGCAGACATTCCCCCAAAATGTTACACAGAGCATGATTGCTGAAGAAAATCTGGTGGGAATCCAACTGGAGGTCATGCTGATCATACTGTTTGTTGCCTATATTATTTTCATTCTTTTTCGTGCCAAACACAATCGGAAACATTTGGAGAAAGAAAATCGGGAGATGGGATATATCATAAGCGGCGTTAATACACTGTTTACGCGGTTTGCCATGGTTGATTTTGAGAAGGACACCTATCAATATCTGGCGGGAACAAAACCTGAGGGTACAGAGATCGAAGAAAGCGGAAATTATCAGGATCTCGTGGATTATCTGGCTAGTTATGTGGAAGAAAGCGGTCGTCAGGAGCTTATTGATTTCATAGATAAAGATTCCATTGTCACAGCGATGTCAAAACAAAACGACCTGCGGTTCGAAAGCTGTGTGATAAAGGATGGGCACTTTGAATGGGAACATGTGAATATTATCTGCCTGGAAAGAAAAGATGATATAGTATCTAAGGTTTTGTTTATACGCCAGAATGTAACGGAGCTGAAAGAAAAAGAACTGCGTATTCAGGCGGAAAGAGCGCTTGCAAACCGTAAGGAGAGACAGTACCAGATAGCGCTCATGTCCAATTCCTTATGCAGCTTTGAGTTTAATCTGACCCGGGATCTTATTGAGCATGATATTATCAGGACGATCAACGGCCAGAAAATATCACTTCTTGAACGAGTGGGATTGACAGCGCCGTGTAAGGTCTCAGAATATTTTAATAAATGGAAGCAGTTTGTTTTGGAGGAATCCCAAAAAGAATATTCCGACACTTTAAATACAGAGAATCTGACCAACTGCTTTGATCAGGGCGTTAGAGAAGTCGTAGCTGAGTATTGGGAAGAAAGTTCCGAACAGGATCAGATGTGCGTGCGCCAGTCTCTTATCATGACCAAGGATGAAACCACAGGTGACATTATGGTTATGGTGATATCGAGAGATATCACGGAACAGGTCAAGAAACAGAGGGAGCAGACGATGGCTCTTCAGGATGCGCTGATGCAGGCGCAGCATGCAAATAAGGCTAAGACTACATTTTTGTCCAATATGTCCCATGACATCCGTACCCCTATGAATGCCATCATAGGATTTTCGACCATTGCCGTCAGCCATATTGACAATAAAGAACAGGTTTTGGACTGCCTGCAAAAGGTTCTTTCATCCAGTAACCACCTTCTCAGTCTGATCAATGATATTCTTGATATGAGCAGGATCGAGAGCGGAAAAGTACAGATCAAAGAGCAGGAGTGCAATATTTCTGAACAGATGCATAATCTGGTCAATATTGTCCAGCCTCAGATCAAAGCAAAACAACTGGAATTATTTGTCGATACCTTTGATGTTACTAATGAGGATGTCATAGCGGATCCGTTGAAGTTAAATCAGGTATTTATCAACCTGTTAAGTAATGCGGTGAAGTATACGCCTGCCGGAGGTACGGTTTCTTTCCGGATCATGCAAAAGACCACGTACCGGCACGGATACGGCGATTATACATTTATTATTAAGGACAATGGCATAGGAATGTCCCCGGAGTTTGTGGAACATATTTTTGAGCCTTTTGAACGGGAGGCTACAGTGACACAGAGCGGTATTCAAGGAACAGGTCTGGGCATGGCCATTACCAAAAATATTGTGGAGATGATGAACGGTACCATCAGCGTTGAAAGCGAGCCGGGTCAGGGTAGTACATTTACGGTAGAACTGGAATTAAAACTACAGGATACGGAAAAAAATGCGGAACAGATCAAGGAACTGGAAGGATTGCGGGCGCTGGTTGTGGATGATGATTTCAATGTCTGCGACGGTGTCAGCAAGATGTTAAAACAAATTGGATTGCGTTCCGAGTGGACGACTTCCGGCAAAGAAGCGGTTTATCGCGCAAAGAGCGCCCTTGAGGAGGGGGATGCCTACCATACGTTTATTATTGACTGGCAGATGCCGGGGCTTAGCGGATTGGAAACTGCCAAAAGGATTCGGGATATCATCGGCAAAGAGGCGGCTATTATCATTTTGACTGCATATGATTGGACGGATATTGAGGAGGAAGCAAAGACTGCGGGGATTACTGCGTTCTGCGCCAAGCCGTTGTTTATGTCCGATTTGAAAACGGTTCTGCTTGCTGCTAATAATCTGGTGGAAAAACAGGAAGAAGTTCCGGAATGGACTCTGGCCAATTTCGAAGGGAAGCGCATCCTTTTGGTGGAGGACAATGAATTAAACCGTGAGATTGCGCAGGCAATCTTAGAAGAAGCAGGTTTGCTTGTGGATACAGCGCCGGATGGGACTGATGCTGTAGCAATCATGGAGAAAGCGGAAGAAAATTATTATGATGCGATTTTGATGGATGTACAGATGCCAACCATGGATGGTTATGAAGCTACCAGAACCATCCGCAGACTTCCAAGAAACGATGTAAAAAATTTACCGATTATTGCCATGACGGCCAATGCGTTGGAAGAGGATAAGGAGGCGGCACTGATG
>CAMWKA010000252.1 GCA_947174725.1 uncultured Lachnospiraceae bacterium
CCTTCTATCTTAGAGATATGGACAAGACCCTCCACGGTATTGGGCAGTTCCACATAAAGTCCCCAGCCCGTCACTCCGGAGATCACGCCCTCAAAACATTCTCCGATCTTATTCTCCATATACTCCGCTTTCTTTAGTTTCTCCGTCTCACGTTCCGCCTCGTCCGCCCGCCGTTCCAGTTTGGAACATTGCTGCGCCACGCCATCCAGAATCGCTTCATAATGCGATATCTTCTTATCATTCAGCCTTCCGCGGATCTCATCCTTTAAGATCCTGTGGATCTGCAGATCCGGATATCTTCTGATCGGCGAGGTAAAATGACAGTATTCTTTACATGCCAGTCCGAAATGTCCCAGACATTCCGTCGTGTATTTTGCCTGTTTCATACTGCGAAGGGTAAGTCTCGTAATCAGATTTTCCTCAGGTCTTCCATCCAGTCCGGCAAGAAGCTTCTGAATCTCCTTCGGATGGATCTCTCCTTTCGAACCCTTCAGATAATATCCAAAATTCTGCAGCATCGCTGCAAGCCCCTCTATCTTATCCGCGTCCGGCACTTCATGGACCCGATACAGAAAGGGCAGCTCCTGCCAGAAGATATGCGCCGCCACTGTCTCATTGGCGATCAGCATAAAATCTTCAATCAGCTTCGTTGCCGCATTGGCTTCATAAGGCTTGATTTCCGTCGGTCTTCCGTTGTTATCCAGAATGATCTTCGCCTCCGGCAAATCAAAATCACTCGATCCTCGCTGCTTCCTCCTGCCGCGCAGGATTCCGGAAAGTTCATGCATCCGCTCAAACATCGGAACCAGTTCCTGATATTCCTGCCGGTACTCCGACGCTTCCTCCTCCAGAATCTCCCTCACCACGGTATAACTCATGCGTCGGTCCACATGGATCACGGATTCCACGATCTGATGATCCATTACTTCACCACTCCTGCTGATGCGCATGATACAGCTCATCGCCAGACGGTCTTCTCCCGCATTTAAGGAACATATTCCATTAGACAATCGATGGGGCAGCATGGGAATCACACGATCCACAAGATACACGCTGGTTCCACGGGTCAATGCCTCTTTATCCAATGCGGAATTCTCCTGCACATAATTGCTGACATCCGCAATATGGACTCCAAGCACATATACATCGCCTTCCATCGTCAGGCTGACCGCGTCATCCAGATCTTTTGCATCTTCTCCGTCAATCGTAACCATCTGCCAGTCTCTCAGATCCATCCTGCCTTCCCGATCAGCTTCAGAGATCTCCATCGGCACTCTCTCTGCCTGACGCATCACTTTCTCCGGAAATTCCACAGGCAGTTCATATCCCCTTACAATAGAAAGGATATCCACACCGGGATCATTGATATGCCCTATGATCTCAACGATCTTTCCTTCCGGTTTCCTTCCTTTCTTTCCATACTCCGTAATCTCCACCACTACCTTATGACCATCCATCGCGCCTTTAGAACATTCTATCGGAATAAAGATATCTTCCACGATCTTCTGGTTATCGGGTATGACAAATCCGTAATTCCTGCCTGCCTGATAGCTGCCGACAATCTGTTGAAATCCCCGCTCTATGATACGGACGATCTGTCCCTCCTGCCGCTGCTTTCCCTGCGGTTTTTTCAAAAGTTCAATCTCAACCTTATCCTGATGCATCGCACCATTAATCTTTTCTTCAGGAATAAAAATATCTTCCAGCGTCGGATTCTCTACCTTCCCATCCAGTTCCACAAATCCAAATCCGCGGCTGTTTCCGATAAAAGTACCGGTCAGCATCTGTCTGCTGCCCTTGGTATATTTTCCCCGCTTACTGATTTGAATCTTATTTTCCGCCAAAAGTTCATTCAGCACGATTTTTAAATCATCCCGTTCCTCCGGTTTCACCTGCAAAAACATGGCAAGCTCTTTTTCCTTCATCGGAACATAAAGGGGATCTCCCATCAATTCACATATTATTTTTTTTCTTTTTTTCAGTTCCTTCTGTTCCATTATTTCCTATCCTGACTCAAATTTATTATGCGCATAATTAGCATTATCAAATATTTCCGAAATATGATCGCCGTTTTGACAGCACATGGGTATAAACAAAATGGCTCCTTTGCAGGAGCCATAAACTTTCTAAGAAAATCTACTTCATCAGAACCGTGTAAGATTCAGCACCGCTGCCAGAACCATAAAGATAATGGTAAGCCATGTGGTGATCTGGATCATCTTTCCCTCCATAGACCGGCTCTTATTCTTACCCCAGTACGTCTCCGCCATGCCGCTGATTGCTCCAAGTCCGGCTGACTTTCCTTCCTGCATCAATACCAAAACCGCCAGTGCAATACTGACTATGATAAAAATAACTGTCAATACTGTTCTCATCGTAATATCCTTACCTTTCCTCCTGCCCATCCGCCCTATAGCAAAAACGGACAGTCATCCAAATAACCAAACAATGCTTAGTTTACCACATCCCATCAGGAATAGCAACACTTTTCTGATGATAATTTTCGCTAATAATTTTTACTGTTGCATAAACAGATCCTTTGATCAGGCATCTATTTTATCCAGCCGCTCCAATAACATTCGGTAAAAATCAAGTTTTTTCTGATCGGTCACAAGCTTCCCCGATTCATAATATTCTATACTCAGACTCCCCGCAGATAAAAATCCTTTTTTCTGCACTGTTGCCACAAGATTTCTTACCGTCCCTCCGCTTCCATCTATCACAGCGCAGTCCCTGCCAAAGATCTCCCTGATCATCTCTTTGAAATGATTAAAATGCGTACAGCCGAGTACAACACATTCATACCCTTCAGGATGCAGTCCGTCCAATTCCTCATGTAAATACCGTCTTACCGCGTCGCTTTCAAACTCTCCCGCCTGGGCAAATTCCACAAGTTTCGGCATTTCCTTAAGATCCACCAGATGATGTTCATCTACCTGATCTACCAGCCTGTGAAGCTTCTCTTCCCGTATCGTAAGCGGGGTGGCAATGACCAGAATACGACTGCCCCTTCCATGCTCCACTGCCGGCTTTACGGCAGGTTCAATACCTAAGATCGGCAGCTCATATTTCTTTCGGAGAATATCTGCCGCCACGCTGGTCGCCGTATTACAGGCAATCACCACGATATCGCAGCCCTTCCCGATCAAAAAATCCACCGCAGCTTCCGAGTAACCGATAATTTCCGCCTTATCCTTGATTCCATACGGCGCATGTTCCGTATCAGCATAAAATATGTATTCTTCCTCCGGAAGACTTTTGACCGCCCGGTGAAGCACGGTCAGCCCGCCGATACCGGAATCGAATATCGCTATCCTCATATCCGTTTCACGCCATCTCTGCCGATGGCTTCTCCCATTTTCTTAATGACTCTATAGGCGTTTACGAAACTATTGCTTTTAAATTTTTCATTCCACAATTCTGTTCATAAGGTTTACATAACTCAAAGTTTGAAAAT
>CAMWKA010000253.1 GCA_947174725.1 uncultured Lachnospiraceae bacterium
CAATAGAGACCCGCTGATTCTGCCCGCCGGATAGTTTATTGGGTGAATACTGACGCTACTCATACATCCCCACAGCCTTCAGGCTTTCCTCCACGCGCTCCCAGATCTCCTTGGTCGGCACACCCAGATTCTCCGGTCCGAATCCCACATCTTCCTCCACGATCTGTCCGATGATCTGATTATCCGGATTTTGAAATACCATACCTGCCGTCTGACGGATCTTCCAGAGATGATTTTCATCTGAAGTATCCCTGCCATCTACCCATACGGTTCCCTCTGTCGGATAAAGGATCGCATTCAAATGTTTTGCAAGCGTGGATTTTCCGGAACCGTTATGTCCCAATACCGCGATAAATTCCCCCTGCTTCACATCCAGGTCAACATCATCCACGGCACGGGTGATCCCTTCCACATTTCCTTCCTCATCTCTGCGGATATATTCAAATGCAAGCTTTGACGCTTTGATGATTCCCATTGATCCTCCTGTTTCCTTCCTAACCTGCATGTCGCAGCCTTGCTGCGACTTAGATTCAGATGAAAAACGCCTGCTTAAAGCGAACACGTGCAATTAGAAACACTTTTCATGTTCAATACCCATTCATTTTACAGGAAACAATCTGATATTGCAAGAAAAATACCCGACATATCCGTTTCGGTTCAAAGTACCTGTCATATCTTTTATAATCTATACATATAAAATATAGTTAGGAAAACGCTGAACAAATTGTTTCCCCGCCAAATTTGCGCTACGAAGCAGTATTACAGGCACCTAAAAATCATCCCAAGGAGGTCGCACCCTTGCGCCAGTTATTTCATATCCAGAAGCCATACCGCGGATTCTCATGTCATCCGATCTCCAAACACCTTATGCACCGCATCAGAGACATTTCTTATCATGAAAATGAACAGATATCTCCTGCAGAATTGCGTTATCTCAGGATCCCTTATATCGATTTTTGTGGGGAAACACGTACCGGTGAAATGATCTGCAATCACAGCATCGCCATGGAATTATTGGACATCTTCCATACGCTCTATGAACACCGGTATCCAATCGAACGGATCCAGCTTGTGGATGATTTTCAGGCCGACGACGATATGTGCTGCTTAAAAAATAATACCTCCTGCTTTAATTACCGCACGATAGCCGGGACAGACACCTTATCCCGCCATGCCTTTGGAATGGCTGTTGACGTCAATCCCTTCTTTAACCCATATGTGACTTATATCAGTAAAAATACAGATGATACAGCTGACATAACAGGCGATGGTACTGCTAATACGCACAGTCTCCACGCTGCCTCCGGCATGCGCGTCCGAATCTCCCCGCCCGGCTCTGAAGCATACGCCGACCGGGAACGCGATTTTCCGCACAAGATCGGTCCGGGCGATCTTTGTTATGAACTCTTTATCTCCCATGGTTTTACCTGGGGCGGCGACTGGACGCACTGTAAGGATTACCAGCATTTTGAACGTTAAAAAAGAAGCATATTGCTATGCTTCTTTTCTTGCTTTATAGAAATACTCTCTTATACGAACTCGATGACAGCCATCATTGCCGCATCACCTTTACGGGGTCCGATTTTGATGATCCGGGTATATCCGCCATTACGGTCAGTATATTTCGGTGCGATCTCATCAAACATCTTGTCAACAAGATCAACCTTCTGAGCAGATTTCTTTCCATCAGGTTTTTCTGTTACATCATAGAATACTTTCATCATCTGTCTTCTTGCATGCAGTCTTGACGGAAGATCTTTCTTGATCTCCTTCTCAACTTCATCATAAACCGTCACTGTCACACCATTCTCAATTCTTAAGATTTTGCCATCTTTATCACGGTGTGTCTCGGAAAGAACCTTTCCTGTGTCCTTATCAACAATCTGCTTTACTCTTCTTCCGTCTTTATCCTTCTGAGGAACCTTAGCGGTCACTGTCACAGTTTCAAAGTTATCCTTCTCCTTGACTGCAAGGGCAACTAATCCTTCTACAATCTTCTGGATCTCTTTTGCTCTTGCTTCTGTTGTTGTGATCTTTCCGTTGGTTACTAGCATCGTAACCTGATTTCTGAGTAATGCCTTTCTTTGACTTGATGTCTTGCCAAGTTTTCTATACTTTGCCATTTTTCTTTCTCCCTTCATGGTACATCCGGATACGCCCTTTGGTCTTACTGTCCGCATGCATTTTTATTTACCAGGTCCCATGTTGCTGTTTCACGCTTTGTGCACCTTTTGGTTTTACCACGCTGCGCTACTTTACTGTTATAAAATGCTATTTTCAATGGAAGAACGCCGCTTTTGCGTTCTTCTGTGTGAGACTTAGAAGTTCTTTGCGATTGAAAATCTTTGATTTTCAATCTAACAGCCCTTTGCTGTGAGCATTAGAACTTCTTCTCATACTTATTCTTCGCTGGGATTTAACTGCAGTCCCAGATCTTTCAACTTTGCCAGTACCTCATCCAGCGACTTACGTCCCAGATTACGAACCTTCATCATATCTTCCGAAGTCTTATTGGTCAGCTCCTCAACCGTGTTGATGCCTGCCCTCTTCAAGCAGTTATAAGAACGAACGGAAAGTTCAAGTTCATCTATACTCATCTCCAGAACTTTCTCTTTCTCATCATCCGGTCTCTCCACCATAACCTCTGCATTTTTCGCATTTTCGGAAAGGTTGATGAACAGCTTCAAATGCTCACTGAGAACCTTTGCTGCAAGACTGACAGCCTCATCCGGCACGATCGTTCCATTGGTATAAACATCCAATGTCAGCTTATCGTAATCCGTGATCTGTCCCACACGGGTATTTTCTACAGTCATATTCACCCGCTCTACCGGCGTATAGATAGAATCTACCGCAATACTGCCGATTGGACAGTCATCCTTTTTATTCTTATCGGAACTGATATAACCACGGCCTCTTGTGATGATCAGATCCATATCAAACCTGCACTCTTTGCCTCCGCTCAATGTCGCGATGATCTGATCCTGATTGACGATCTCAACATCGGGATCCTCCATTACGATATCGGAAGCTTTAATGACTCCGGAACCCTCAAACTGAATATGTGCTTTCTTAGGTGAATCATTATCACTATTATCTTTTATCGCAAGACTCTTAATGTTCATGACGATCTCCGTCACATCCTCTTTCACACCGGGGATCGAGGAAAACTCATGAAGCACGCCATCGATCTTGATCTGGCTTACTGCAGCTCCCGGCAGGGATGCTAACATGATCCGTCTTAAAGAGTTGCCAAGTGTAATGCCATATCCGCGTTCAAGCGGCTCTACAACAAACCGCCCATACTTCTTATCTTCGGAGATTTCTGCCACTTCAATATTCGGGCTGTCGAAATTAAATGTTAACATTAAATACCCTCCTTCATCTTTTAAAAGATAATTGATTACTTAGAATACAACTCGACGATGAGCATCTCATTTACCGGAACAT
>CAMWKA010000254.1 GCA_947174725.1 uncultured Lachnospiraceae bacterium
GATCAATACAATGCTCAGAACGATAACTGCAGTATTCTTTTTTTCTTTTTTCTCTGCGTCAGCTCCTGCCGAAGCGGAGTTAAAACTTGTATAGGATGCCCCGTCTGTATTCTGTCCTGTAGCAGCGCCCGTCTGTACCATATAGGCATTGCTCCGGTCTGCAGTACGATAACCATTTTCCGTATATTCACCACCGACGTTTTCTTCTCTGATCGATCTTGCCACATCCGCAGGGCTGCCCAGCGAGGCTATCACTTCATCTTCCTTATCCGTTCCCGCATCCTCAAAATAGCCTCGATAATACTGCAATGCCTCCTGCTTCTCGCTCTCCGGCATTCCGGACAGATGCGTCTCCAGCTGCCGTAAGAATTCCTCTTTATTCATCGCCGACTCCTTTCTCGAACAATAAGTTTATTTTTTCCGAATAGACTTTCCATTCCCTCTCATACAAACTAAGCTGCGCCCTGCCGCGCTCTGTGATCTTATAATAACGCCGGTTCCTTCCGGCGCACTCCTGATCATAGATCTCTAAACATTCATCCTTCTGCAGCCGTCTGAGGACCGGATAAAGCGTAGATTCACTAATCTCCATAACAGACCTTATCTGTTGGGTAATCCGGTATCCATAGGTTCCTTCAATATTCTTGGACACCACCGACAAGACGATCGCATCCAAAAGGGCAGTACCCGTATTAAATACCATGCCGGATCTCCTTTCTGATAAATTTTATAATATTATACGCCATATAATATTATGATATAACATAATATACGACGTATAATATTATTTGTCAACAAATATTTAAATGGATTAATCAAAAAAAAGGAATCGCATCCGCCGGATGCGATCCCATTCACCAGATTTATAATGACGCCATCTGCAATATGATATTATCTCTCCATCTTCCAGAATGCAGCGCTGTACGGCGGCAGCTCGCTGCCTCCGCCAAAATCATGATCTTTGCCTGTGATCAGATCCACCGCCATGCCGCATCCCGCGTCAAAATGCGCCGTATAAGGAGCATCCGCCATATTGATTGCTACCAGAACCCTCTCCTGATCGCTCTTCCGCTCAAAAATACACTGCTGATTTGTCAGCACAATACTTCTCATACTGCCGTAATTAAGCGCATGGCTGTTCTTCTTAGCTTCCGTGAGTTGGCTGATAAACTCTGTCAGTTCATTCCACTCCGGCGCGTCAATACAGGGCCGCAGGGCCGGATCTCCCTGACTCTTATCACCCTTGACTCCCCATTCGCTTCCATAATAAACGCAAGGGATTCCCGGCATGCCATATACCATAGCATATACCAGCGGAAGATGTTTTTCATTCTGAAGGATACTGGCGATCCTTGATACATCATGGTTATCCGCAAAGGACAACAGATGTGAACCTCTGCATACCGTCCAGTCCTCCGGTCCAAACAACCGCAGCAGGGAATGGATGATCTCAAACATATTGGCGCTGTTAAATGCGGAGTGAATCCCCTTATAACACTGGTAATTGGTCAGCGAATGGATATTCATCTGCTGCAGCATCCTTCCATACTCTCCATGCAGTACCTCTCCTAATAAGAAGAAATCCTCTTTTTTAGAATCGCAGAATCCCCTCAAGCGGTTTAAGAATCCATAGTCTAAGCAATATGCCACATCCAGACGGATGCCGTCGATATCAAATTCTTTGATCCAGCCTTCCACTGCTGAAAAGATATGGTTGACCACATCATCGTTATGAAGGTTCAATTTCACCAGATCGTAATTGCCTTCCCATCCCTCGTACCAAAGTCCGTCATTGTATCCGGAATTACCGCCAAAATCAATCCTGTGAAACCAGTTGACATATGGAGACCGCTCCCGGTTTTTCAGCACATCCTGAAATGCCCAGAACCCCCGTCCCACATGATTAAATACGCCGTCAAGCACGACTTTGATACCTTCCTTATGGAGTGCCTGACAAACCTCGGCAAAATCCTCGTTCGTACCCAGCCGGGTATCCACCTTCGTATAATCTCTAGTATTATAACCATGGGTATCTGATTCAAAGATCGGCGAAAAATAGATTGCATTGATTCCCAGTTTTTTCATATGAGGAATCCAGTCGATCACCTTCCTGATCCTGGATACCGCAACTCCGTCATTTTCAAACGGCGCGCCGCAAAACCCCAACGGATAGATCTGATAAAACACGCTTTCATATGCCCACATAACTATACTGCTCCTCCTGTCTGTCCTTTAATTTGTTGATTTCCATATAATGATCAGTTCACTTTGGTAAATACGAGCGAGTCATTGCCAAACCCAAACGTATCACCGCTCGGAACATCAATCACAAAGCTGCCGGAATTTAGGGGCACGCTCTCTTTGTTGCCATCGAAAGTGAAATAGAGGTTGCCATCAGCATATTCCCATGTACCAGTCGCCAGATCCGATGATTCATCCATGCTTTCTATCATTGCCTCCTCCAGACTGCTAATAGTAAAATCTTTGAGACCCTCTAATTCTTCCTTCTCCTCCTGTGTCAGATCATCCCAATCCCTTTCCACCAGTATGCACGCAAACTCGATATAATTGTCGTCAATAAAGTTTACTAAATCAGATGCAAACTTCTCAATATCCATATTAAGCTGTGCCGTACCGTCAGAATCGAGTGACATTATAAAGTCCAGCGTAAGATTACCCTTTTCGAGGAAATCAGCTGACTCAGTGTCACCAGTCACATCGATCCAAAAGTCTGAGTCCAAATTATAACTCGAAACGTAATCACCCGCTACCTCTTCCGCCTCCTGATCGGCAGAAGGTGCAGGCGTCTCAATTGACGAAGAATCATCCGGCTCATCCGCATCAGCGCGGGAATCGTCCGGCTCGTCTGCATCAGAACGGGCATCCTCCGATTCCTCTACCGTAACCTTAAATGATACGTCATCCTCGCCCTTGGCGCTGACCGTTACCGTAGTCTTGCCAGGCGAGATACCCTCAATAGTGATAATGCCATCCTCGTCATCAAAATCAATCTCGGCAATATCATCATCTTCTACCTCAACCTCCACACGCTTTAAGTCATCGAAGTTCTCGATCTCTACCTCAACCTCATCACCGACCTCGATCCTCACTTTCTGCTCCGAAAGTAAAATGCCTTCTTCCTCATCCTTGCTCTCCTGTCCACAGCCGGTCAAGGAAATCCCCATCAGACACAAAACGAGTAATCCTACCACAAGTTTCTTTTTCTTTTTCATGTCGTTCCTCCTAAACTAAACTCTCATCACACAAAAATTTTCCTGTTCCTTAATATGATGCCTATTCCGTCCCCATACCGTCCAGTACCGTTTCCTCTATTATCCAGTATTGGATGTTGGCACTCTTAAAATATACAATACCACAAATTCCCATTTTCAGCAACGGACAGTTCTTAATATATCAAGTTTACATAATATAATATTTTATAT
>CAMWKA010000255.1 GCA_947174725.1 uncultured Lachnospiraceae bacterium
GGAGCGTGAATCTATGGCGGATCTAATCACGGCAGGACAGAACAGTGGGGAAGAAGCTGCACAGAAGGCGGCAGAGGAAGTAGGGAAACAGGAAATTATGGAGAAAATCCATCAACTGGAACTGGAAAAAGCAAAATGTGAAGGCGTAAAGCTTGCTTTACAGGGGATGAAGGAACGGTTGAAAGGGGTCATATTTCAAATCAATAGGCTGAAAGCTAAAAAATTAGAGGATGATGTACAAAGTTTTTCCGATGTTGAATCGATGGCAGACAACCAGATTGCTTTATTGAATTCTTATATCGTCGAACTGAGAGGAAGAATCAATGCTTTAAAAGCAAGTGTACAGGGGGATTAAAATGGCAAATAAAGATATCGTTTCAGAAAATTATTCTATTGCTCTTGAGGAAGCGGGGGAACTTGGTGCAAATAACAATCAGGTAATGGCAGAGAAAGATCGGGCAATGGAAGAGGCGTCGGCAATCATCGCTGAGATCGTTTCCCTGACGGAAAGAGTTCCAAGCCAGATCAGAAGCAGCGCTTTACTGGAAGCATGCACATCGGCACAGGCGGAAATAAAAAAGTATGAAATTCCATAACATTGAGAAGCTGTGTGGTATTTCCTATGAAATCATAAGGAGCGGCTATTATCATTCTTAGTAAAAAAAACAAATAAAGAATGAGCATTGGGGTGTATTTTAATACTAAGGAAGCAGAGAATTTTGAGTTCTCTGCTTTTTTCATTACTTCTGAAATAGGCAGATACCATACGGAGATATTTTTAATTTTGAGATGAAAGATTTCATGATGATTAACTTTTTCAATGCCATCTGCTATAATTAGAACAATGATCACGCAAAAACGGAGATGAAGATTGATGCTGACAATAGCGATATGCGATGATGATAATAGTCAAATGAAAGCTCTGAAAAAAATGCTGACGGAATGGAATAGTTGTACTATGATAAGCGAATATAACTCAGCAGAGCAATTCCTATTCAATTATCCCGATGTTTCTTGCGATCTGCTCCTGCTGGATATAGAAATGGGTGATATGAACGGCATGGAGCTTGCCAAGGAGCTCAGAGCCAGGGGCGATATGCTGCCGATCATATTCATCACCGGCTTTTCGGAGTACATCGGTGACGGCTATGATGTGGAAGCGCTGCACTATCTGGTGAAGCCTGTGGACAAGAAAAAGCTGTTTCAGGTGCTTGACCGATATGCCTGCCGTCATAAACCGGGCAACAGAATCATTTTGCCGAGCGGCGATGAATCGGTGCTTGTAGCTTCTGATGATATTGTGTATCTTGAAGCATTCGGAAAGAAAACACAGGTTACTCTGAACGATGGAAAAGAGATCATCTGCACCTGCGGATTGAGTGAGGTTTTTGGGAAGCTGGGGCAAGGCTTTGTTTCCTGTCATCGCTCATATGTCGTGAACATCGGATTGATCAGAAGCATTTCAAGAGGTGAGATTACAATGGACAGTGGCAAAAAAATACCACTTTCCCGCAGATTATATGACAGCGTAAACAGAGCATTTATTGACTACTACAAGGAGGATTGGAAATGAAAACAGCTATTATTGTTACTCTCATCATTGTCTGCATCGCATTGCTGATAGCTGTATTTTTCCTTATTAGAAAATTATTCTATCATCTTGTGGATAGGCGTATTGCTGAGTTTCAAAGTGATCTTATCAACAAGCAGACCGAGGAAATCCAGAATATGTACCGTCAGATGCAGGCGTGGCGGCATGATTACCGTAATCATATTCAAAATATGAAAAACCGTCTTGACGGAGATCAGGGCGAGCTTGAACAGTATCTTGACGATCTGGCTGACGATCTCACCCAGGCAGATACTTCTATCCAAACGGGCAATGTTATGGCGGACGCTGTACTTAACAGCAAGTTGTCAGTTGCGGAGCAGAAAGGGGTTCAGCTCAATATCAAGGCACATATCCCGCAGGGTGTGGCTATGACCGATGTGGAGTTGTGTTCGATATTGGGAAATCTGATTGATAATGCTATGGAGGCTTGCGAAAAATTGTCATACGATCAGCGCTTCTTGCGTGTATATATTGATGAATTAAAGGGGCAATTTTATCTTTCCGTGCAGAATTCCTCTCCGCCCGTCAGGCGTGACAGAGGGACTTACCGTACCACAAAAGCAGGCTCTCACGGCTTCGGGTTGTTTCGTATCGACCGTATTGCAAAGAAATACGGCGGATATGTCAATCGTCAGTATGAGGAAGGGATATTTGCCACCGAGCTTCTTGTTCCATTAAATGGATGATTCTTGCCATTCATTCCGTATTTTGACCGTTCGTTCCGAATTTTGCACGAGCGGTCCTTTTTTGTGTCATACTAAGGAAGGAGGTAGGGATGGTGAAACGTGTTAAGATAGCGAAATATACCAAAGAGAAAAATAAAGCTGCATGGGCAAAATTCAATGCAGAAAGGGCTGCAAGAAAATACGGTTTATGGGAAAATCTTCGGTATACCTTTTCACAGGCGTGGGCAGTCGATAAGAACATGGTACTGATGATCTTCACGGGCTTTCTGTTTGATAAGGGCTGGGAGATAGCGGCTATGTTTACGGATAAATATGTGGTAGAGCTTGTACTCGGCGAACGGAACAGGTACACGCTGATGGCGATCGTCATAGGTCTGCTAATAGGAGGACGGATTCTTGCGCAACTTGGTAGCATTACATTTACCTACAATTGGTGGGTCGGCAGTTTCCGTTTCCGCAGACATATGCAGAGTATTCTTGTAAAAAAGAATGTTTATACCGACTACGAGAACAATGAAAAAACATCGGTGAACGACGCGCTGAACAAGGCACATTACGCCTCGGAGAACGTCGCGTACGATACACTATACAATGTAAGAGAGCTGTTGGGAAACATATTTGCGTTCGTTACATTAGGCGGTATATTATCATTTCTCAGTCCGGTCATGGTGTTACTTGTGGCTGTTCCAAGCTTTATAAGCTATAAGATTAATCGACGTAAGATGATGTGGATATGGAACATGGCTGATAACTGGCAAAACTATGACCGACAGCTTGAATATATTCACTCAGCGTCTTCGGATATCTCCTATGCCAAGGATATGCGGATATTCAATCTGCCAAGGTTTTTTAAACAGGTGCTTGACCGTTCTTTTGCCAGCCGTCTCGACTGGTATGAACAGCAGGATGAATGGTCATTTTGGCATGATGTGGTGGAGCAGATCGTTTTGTGGACAGGTTATCTTTGCTCTTACGGATATGTTGTGTACAAGGTGTTCACAGGAAATATCAGCGCAGGGAATTGCGTGCTGTATTTCAATGCGATATCGTTGCTGTCTAATACCGTATATAAACTGGTAGGCAGTTCCGGTGGGTTTCAGTGGACGCGCGTTAATATTTCATCCGCAAGAGAATACTGCGAC
>CAMWKA010000256.1 GCA_947174725.1 uncultured Lachnospiraceae bacterium
ATGATACGCTGGGACATAGTGAAGGCGACCAGATGATCAAAAAGGGAGCGGAGACGATCAAGCAGTCATTTGCGCAGGAAAAGGGCGACTGCTATCGTATCGGTGGTGATGAATTTGCGGTATTTCTAACAGGAGACCAGATCGCTGAGCGGTGCGAGCAGGCGATCGGACGTCTGCGGGAGGAACTGCATACATATAATAGCAGGCAGAACAGGGAATATGAACTAAGTATTGCAAGCGGTTATGCGGTTTATGATGAAAGCTGCGCTGAGATGATGTTGACGGAGCTGTTTGAGACGGCCGATGCGAGAATGTATGAAAACAAGAAAAATATGAAAAATAAAAAAAATAATTCTTGAGTTTCTGTTATATAAATGATATAGTGAATATCTGAATAGATTTTGTGTTATATATCGATGATTGGATCTATTTTCGGAAAGAAAATAAGAAAATGCTAAGAAGGAGACTCTGCCTGGCGAAGGCATCAGGGAGACGGCGTCATAGACTGAACGTCATAGACTGAACGTCATAGACTGAAAGCGCTGTCGGTCGGGAACAGGATAGGGAACGCTCCGGAGCAGACCATTTGAGGGCATACGTTAGGATGGTACGTCACACACGTTACGTGTTTTGAGTGGAAATAGAATGTGAAACATTCATTTCAATGCGGGTGGTACCGCGGATTATGATGATCCGTCCCGGGATACAATGATATTGTGTCCCGGGATTTTTTATGCCAGAAAGCTATAAGATCTTTGATGGAAGGGAGAAGAAATATGAGTACAATTTACAGAGAGGTAACATTGGATCAGATCAGCGAATCTGATATTGATAAGACGATACGGGTAGCCGGATGGATCGAGAATATCCGCGATCATGGCGGAGTATCCTTTATCGATCTTCGGGATATGTACGGCGTGGTACAGATTGTCCTTCGCGATACGTCCCTGTTGGAAGGCCTGACCAAGGAAGACTGCGTGTCCATACAGGGTAAGGTAGAGCAGCGTTCCGAGGATACTTACAATCCAAAGATCCCTTCCGGAACAATAGAGATCGAAGCCGCGTCAGTTGATGTGCTTGGCAAAGTATATAAGCAGCTCCCGTTTGAGATCATGACGTCAAAGGAGATCAGGGAAGACCTGCGTCTGAAATATCGTTATCTGGACCTTCGTAACCAGAAGGTTAAGGAGACAATGATCTTCCGTTCCAAAGTGATCTCTTATCTGCGTGAAAAGATGACGCAGATGGGATTTTTGGAGATTCAGACGCCGATCCTTTGTGCGTCTTCTCCGGAGGGAGCCAGAGATTATATTGTGCCTTCCAGAAAATATAAAGGCAGATTTTACGCTCTGCCGCAGGCACCGCAACAGTATAAGCAGCTGTTGATGGCGTCCGGATTTGATAAGTATTTTCAGATCGCGCCGTGCTTCCGTGATGAGGATGCCAGGGCGGACCGTTCTCCGGGAGAGTTTTACCAGCTGGATTTTGAAATGAGTTTTGCTACGCAGGAGGATGTCTTTGCGGTAGGCGAGGAAGTGCTGACGGCGGTATTTGAGAAATTTGCTCCCGAAGGTGCCAAGATCACAAAGGCGCCTTATCCGGTGATTCCTTATAAGCAGGCTATGATCGAGTTTGGCACGGATAAACCGGATCTTCGTAACCCTTTGCGTATCATCGATCTGACGGATTTCTTTCAGGAATGTACATTTAAAATGTTCCACGGCAGGACAGTCCGCGGGATCAAGGTGCATGCCGAGATGTCCAAGGGCTTTCATGAGAAATTATTAAAATTTGCCAATTCCATCGGAATGGGTGGTTTAGGCTATCTGGAAGTGATGGAGGATCTTTCTTATAAGGGACCGATCGATAAATTTATTCCGGAGGAAAAGAAAGCAGTGCTCCGTGAACTGGCAGGGCTGGAAGTGGGAGATACGATCTTCTTTATCGCGGATAAGGAGGAAAGAGCCAATCTGTATGCAGGACAGATCAGGACAGAACTTGGCGAGAAGCTGGATCTGATTGAGAAAGATGCTTACCGATTCTGTTACATCAATGATTTTCCGATGTATGAGTATAATGAGGAAGAGAAGAAGATCGGATTTACGCACAATCCGTTTTCGATGCCGCAGGGCGGGCTGAAAGCATTGCAGGAAAAGGATCCGCTGGAGATCCTGGCTTACCAGTATGATATCGTCTGCAACGGCGTAGAGCTTTCTTCCGGCGCGGTTCGTAACCACGATATGGAGGTTATGGTCAAGGCATTTGAAATTGCAGGATATGATGAGGAAGTATTAAAGAACAAATTCGGTGCATTGTACAATGCGTTCCAGTTTGGCGCGCCGCCTCACGCAGGTATGGCGCCGGGAGTGGATCGTATGATCATGCTGCTTCGTAAGGAAGAAAATATCCGTGAAGTCATTCCGTTCCCTATGAGCGGAACGGCGCAGGATCTGATGTGTGGCGCACCGAATGAAGTGACTGAGCAGCAGCTGAGAGAAGTGCACATTAAGATAAGAGACTGAGGCAAGGAGGGATAACTCTATGGCAAATGTAATTACGGACGAAACAATAGAATATGTCGGCATCCTGTCCAAGCTGGAACTGAACGCGGAACAGAAGGAACAGGCGAAAAAAGATCTTGAGGAGATGCTGGATTATATCGACCAACTGGGAGAACTGGATACGGAAGGCGTGGAACCAATGAGCCATGTGCATCCGCTGTGTAACAGATTTCGTGAGGATATAGTGACAAACTGGGATGACAGGGAGCGTATCCTTGCCAATGCGCCGGAGGAGAAGGATGGAACATTCGTCGTTCCAAAGACTTTTGACTAGAGGATAAAAGAAATAGTGTTCAGGAGGTATGGCTGTGGGTATATTGGATTGTACGGCAGTAGAGCTTGGAAAAAAGATACAGGCCGGAGAAGTATCTGTCAGAGAGGCTGTGGAAGCGGTCATAGAGCAGATCGAGCAGACGGAAGAAACATATCATTGCTATATTACATGGGATAAGGAAGGCGCGTTAAAACAGGCTGACCTGATTCAGAAAAAGATCGACGCAAAGGAATTAACGGGACCATTGGCCGGCGTTCCTGTGGCAATTAAGGATAATATGACGACAGAGGGGATGCTGACCACCTGTGCGTCTAAGATCCTTAGTAATTTCGTGCCCACCTATACGGCGGAGGCGGTAAGACATCTGCAGGAGGCAGGTGTCGTGATCATCGGCAAGGCGAATATGGACGAGTTTGCCATGGGAAGCACGACAGAGACTTCGGCGTACGGTGCGACGAAAAATCCGTGGAATCCGGAACATGTACCGGGAGGGTCTTCCGGCGGCTCGGCAGCGGCAGTTGCGGCGAAGAATGTTTCTTTGCGCTGGGTTCCGATACCGGAGGGTCGATCCGGCAGCCGG
>CAMWKA010000257.1 GCA_947174725.1 uncultured Lachnospiraceae bacterium
AACTGGAAGAGTTGATCAAAGAGCTCACCAATCATGGGGAAAACGATAATATATCCGCTATTTTGATAAAAGTTTGTTAAGAGATATGGGAATTTCAGGGAGAGCGCCTTTTATACGGGCGCTTTTTCTGTTTTTTACGAAACGTTACAAAATCATACAAAAATAGACGAAAAGAACCTAAAACGTATATGGAAGAGCCAAAATTATTTTTATAAAATATTTTATAGGAAAATACGAAGAAAGGTGCATGCAATGGCAAAATCTCATAATAACAAGGAAATTGCAGGCAGGCTGAAAGAACTAAGGCTGAATTTAAAATATACGCAGGAACAGTTTGCAGAGTTTCTTGATATTTCCGTCCAACTATATAAGAAAATGGAGAGCGGCGAGAATAATATCAGTATTGCCACCCTGCATAAGATGAAAAAGAAGCTGAGATTTTCAGTAGATTATCTTCTCTTTGGGGAAAAAGACGATCAGGAATCTATTTGGAACAGAGTAATTGCATTGGATGATTCCGATAAGGAAAAGCTGTTGATCAGGCTGTTTGTCATGATGACTTCAGATGACCGTCGTGTCAGCGCAAAAAGCAGGGAAGAACAGTTGTTTCAAATGCTGGATCAGGTCAGGGAAGCTGTCCCCAAAGACAGTCCCCACACAAAAACTACGAAGAGAACGAAAAACAAGAGATGACAAAATGTATATTGATCATAGAAGATAATCTAAATAGCGCCGATATGATAAAAAAGGTCATAGCATCGATAGACCCGTCTGTTGAGGTGCTGATGGCGGCAAGCAGTGATGCCGCCTACAGACATGCAATGGAAAGGGATATCGATGTTTTTATTATTGATATCGTGTTGGATACCAAGGTCATGGGAGACACTTCCGGGATCAAGTTCGCGGAATGTATCAGAGAGATGCCGAAGTATCTGTTTACTCCGTTTATCTTTACGACGTCTCTGGAAGATCCGCAGATGTATGCTTTTCGGAAACTGCACTGTTATGGTTATCTGGAGAAGCCGATTGATGTGGAACAGGCAAGGGAACTGATCCGTTGCGCGCTGCGCTATGAGAATAACAAACCCCTTTCCGAAACGATCTATTTTAAGAAGGATAAAGTAATCTATCCGGTCAATGTGAATGATATCATTTATACCAAAAATGAAAATCATGAGATGACCGTCCATCATAGAAACGGCACCCGGTTAAGGATCCCGTATAAGACCTGCAGCCAGCTTCTAAAGGAAGTGCGTACCGGCTGTCTGTTTCAATGCAGCAGGAACACTTTGGTCAACAGGCAGTATATCGAATCTATAGATTTGGTGAACCGTTATATTACTTTGGCGGATCCGGATCATACGAAGCTTGATATCGGGATCAGCTTTGTGAAGAAGATGGAGAGGGAAATAAAATGACGGTAGCTATGCATATTTTGCAATTCTTATTTGAAGTTCTTTCCATTTTATTGTGCTTATCATTACTGTATGGGGAAAAGTTTCGTTTAGATAAACTAACTGTCAGCCTGATTCTGTTTGATGTTAGTTTCTGCACGATACTGGCGGTATATTCTTTGAATGAATCCTTAACAGTGATCATGTATCCTGTGATCGCGGTATATTGTGGATTGAAGTACGGATGGAAGTGGAAGCCGATTTTGGTAAATAATATTCTATATATCTTTATTGACGGGATCCTGCAGGTATTATACCTGATGATTTACTACGTTCTTTTTGGTACCTATTTTGATGAAAATGTGATATTAGTTATAGCAAGTGGCACAATGTCTTTGACTTTTTATATGTTGAGAAAGAAAAGATGGTATGTCATATCTGACATGATCCAGAAATGGAATCCGTTTATGAATATTGGGTTTATTGTCCTGTTTTCATTTATTGCCCTAGTCATTATCTTATATAAAGTCTATAACCGGATGAGTATTAATGGATATCTGATCATCTTTCTATATGCGCTTGTGATCTGCATTGTATTGGCGGTATGGCAGGGGTTTCGTATCAAAAGAGTGGAGATGGACGCGGAGATAAAATGTTATAACACTTATAGCCACGCCTATGAGGAGTTGATCGATATCGTCAGGATGCGCCAGCATGAGTTTGATAATCATCTGAACTCCATCATCAGCCTGCAGTATACTACGGATGACTATGAAGCGTTGAAAAACGCCCAGAGGCTTTATATCCATGAGATACAGTCGGATAACCGTTATAATAAATTGTTAAAAGAAGGGAATCCGTTTTTTATCGGATTCTTATATGGAAAATTTCAAGGTCTCTCCAAAGAGGGTATCGATATCGATTATCAGGTACGGGTCGGTGATCTGGAGGGATATGGGGTGCCGGTCTATAAGCTGATCGAGATCGCCAATGACCTGATCACCAACGCCGCGGAAGCGCTGGCGCAGGCGGAGGAAAAGCAGCTGTCGGTCACAGCGCTGGAGGAGGCGGAGAGGTTTGTGCTGGAAGTGAAGAACCGTGGGGAAGTCCTGGATCCTGAATATATCTCAAAATGCTTTGAAAAAGGAAACAGCAGTAAGGGAGAGGGCAGGGGATACGGACTTTACAATGTCAGGGATATCTGCGACAGGTATCGTCTGGAGCTTGCCTTTTATAATGAGGACCGGAAGGGGAAGAACTGGGTCTGCTTTCAGATCACGTCAAAAAAGCTCTCCGGATAACGGAGAGCTTTTTTGACATTTACTCCTCAGGAAACGGATATTCCCCAAAGAAGATAATGCTGTGACATGGTGGAATAAAGATGATGTCCGCCAGCAGGACCAGCAGCGCGGTCTTGATAAAATTCTTCATGGGTTACGCCTCCTTTCTGATAAAATTTGTTGTTTTTGCAATCATCAGCTGTAAAGTATCCAGCAGGATGATCCAGAGCCCTGCCCTGGCAAGGAGCGTTTCCGGATACCGGCAGGAATATAAGATAAAACAGCCGATAACTGTCAATACACGAATCAATGCCTTTTTGGCGCTTTTCGCCAGGATCTCCTCGCTTTTGAAGCGTGCCCTGCGTTCTTTTGTCATGACAGGACCGATACAGCAGTTGAGGAGGGCGCATACGACAAGGAGTGATACACGCCAGATCAAAGCGATCTCTATATAGGGTAAAAGATCGATGCATACGAAGAAGAGGGCTGCGGAGGCTGCCAGACATCCCAGATAAGTACGGCAGTGCGCTCCGCCGGTCGCCGTATGGATCATGGCAAACAGCAATACGCACCAAAGGTACGTGGGATATTGGTTCAGAAACAGGCATCCGATCGCCAATAGTTTCCCTGTTTCTCCGAAAAAACCGTGAGATAATATTTTAACAGTCTTGTCTGAT
>CAMWKA010000258.1 GCA_947174725.1 uncultured Lachnospiraceae bacterium
CGCGTGGTCTGGCCGTCATTACAGAGGGCGGCGAGACGGAGGAACAGGTACATTTATTACTGAATTACGTCTGCGATATGTTTCAGGGGTATTATTTTGATAAGCCGATGCCGACGGATCAATTTGAGGAGAAATATGAGCTGGTATAAATTCTGCCGGATTGCAGAAATTTAAGTTAAGTAAATAAAATTAATATGATAAAGAAGGAGAATTAAAGATGGCTAAGAAAACAACAGTACTTATGATCTTGGATGGTTATGGTCTCAATGATAAGACCGAAGGAAATGCAGTAAAACAGGCAAAGACACCGGTGATGGATAAGCTGATGGCGGAATATCCATTCGTGAAGGGAAACGCAAGCGGTATGGCAGTCGGACTTCCCGACGGACAGATGGGCAATTCCGAAGTCGGTCATTTGAATATGGGTGCAGGACGTATTGTATATCAGGAACTGACCAGAATCACCAAGGAGATTCAGGATGGCACATTTTTTGAGAATCCTGCGTTGCTGCATGCAGTAGAGAACTGTAAAAAGAATGATTCCGCGCTTCATATGTTCGGTCTGCTGTCCGATGGCGGCGTGCATAGTCACAATACACATTTGTATGGACTGCTGGAGCTGGCAAAGAGAAATAATCTTTCTAAGGTGTATGTGCATGCTTTTTTGGACGGGCGTGACACACCGCCTGCAAGCGGCAAGGATTTTGTGATTGCGTTGGAAGAGGAGATGAAGAAGATCGGCGTTGGCAAGGTGGCTACCGTAACAGGTCGTTACTATGCGATGGATCGTGATAATAACTATGACCGTGTGGAAAAGGCATATCTCGCGCTTACCAAAGGAGAGGGACTGACGGCAGACAGCGCGGCAGACGGTATCCAGGCATCCTATGACAGGGATGAGACAGATGAATTTGTAAAGCCGACGGTTGTGCTGGAAGGCGGTAAGCCGGTGGCTATGATCGGAGACGGGGATTCCGTGGTATTCTTTAACTTCAGACCCGACCGGGCAAGGGAGATCACAAGAGCATTTTGTGATGATGATTTCAAAGGATTTGCGAGAGAGAAAAAATTGGATATCAAGTATGTGTGCTTTTCAGAGTATGATCCGACGATTCCGAATAAAGAGATCGCATTCCATAAGATTGCGGTGACCAATACTTTTGGCGAGTGGCTTGCAGCTAATCATATGACACAGGCACGTATTGCTGAGACGGAAAAATATGCCCATGTTACCTTTTTCTTTAATGGCGGTGTGGAGGAACCCAACCCCGGTGAAGACAGGGTGCTTGTTCCTTCCCCAAAGGAAGTGGCAACTTATGATCAGAAACCGGAAATGAGCGCATACGGTGTCTGTGATAAGCTGGTAGGAGCCATTGACAGCGGTAACTATGATGTTATCATTATCAACTTTGCGAATCCGGACATGGTAGGACATACCGGCGTGGAAGCTGCGGCAGTTAAAGCGGTAGAGGCGGTTGATGAATGTGTCGGCCGCGCAGTGGAAGCGATCAAGAGAAACGGTGGCGCAATGTTCATCTGCGCTGACCACGGCAATGCGGAACAGCTTGTTGATTATGAGACGGGAGCGCCGTTTACAGCACATACCACCAATCAGGTGCCGTTTATCCTTGTGAATTATGATCCTGCTTATACGCTTCGTGAAGGCGGATGTCTGGCGGATATCATTCCGACACTGATCCAGATCATGGGCAAGGAGCAGCCGGCTGAAATGACCGGAAAGTCGCTTCTTGTCAAGAAGTCATAAGAAGTATCTGAACGTTGGTTTTTGTTTTGAAAGACAGCCATATTATATTGCGGTGAAAGCCCGTAATATAATGTGGCTTTTTAAATATTGAGCTTGAAAGTGTATATAACGCTTTAAACCGTAAACAATAATTAAAAACGATTTGGAGGGTTATATAATGCATGAATTGGAAATTACGGACGTACATGCAAGAGAAGTCTTGGACTCCAGAGGCAATCCTACAGTAGAGGCTGCGGTGACGATATGCAACCGTTATACGGCTTCGGCAATCGTGCCATCCGGTGCGTCGACGGGTAAATTTGAGGCAGTGGAACTCAGGGACGGTATGCTTGAACAGGAGGATTCAGTTGCCGGAGATACCAGAGCGGTATGGGGAAAGCGCTATGGCGGTAAGGGCGTCCTTCACGCGGTCAAGAATGTGAATACGGAGATCAGAGAATGTCTGCTTGGTAAAAACGGATTGAATCAGCCGTTGATCGATGAGATGATGATCAAGCTGGATGGAACGGAGAATAAGAAACGACTGGGCGCTAACGCGATCCTGGCGGTATCCATGGCAAATGCCAAAGCATGCGCTAAGGCGCTTGGGCTTCCTTTATACAGATATCTTGGCGGAACCAACGCGAAAATCCTGCCGACGCCGATGATGAATATCTTAAATGGTGGTGTTCATGCAAAGAATACCATTGATTTTCAGGAGTTTATGATCATGCCGGTAGGGGCAGACTCCTTTTCTGACGCGCTCCGTATGGGCACAGAGATCTATCACAGCTTAAAGAAGATACTGGCCAAGGACGGAAAGGCAACGGCTGTTGGTGATGAGGGCGGTTTTGCACCGGATCTTAGAGATGCCTTTGAAGTATTTGATTATCTGACGCGCGCCGTAACGGATGCCGGCTATGCCTGCGGCAGCGACGTGGTATTTGCTATGGATGCCGCAGCATCAGAACTTCATGAGGAGAATTCCGGTATGTATTATTTCCCCGGAGAATCCGAAGTTTTGAAAAAAGAACGCGGTATCGATCCCGCCAATGAAAAGGAAGGCGTGTATGCAGGTATAACAGATACCAAGGAGACCGGAGTGATGCGTACAACGGAGGAAATGATCGATATGTACGTGAAGCTTTGTGATCAGTACCCGATCCGCTCCATTGAAGACGGTCTGGATGAAGAAGACTGGAATGGCTGGGTGGAGCTGACCAGACGATTGGGAGACAGAGTACAGCTTGTTGGAGATGATCTGTTTGTTACCAATGAAAAAAGGTTAAAGCAGGGGATCAAACTTGCTGCTGCCAATGCGATCTTAGTAAAGGTCAATCAGATCGGTACGATGACGGAGGCGTTTAATGCCGTGGAATGTGCCCATCGTGCGGGATATCGGGCAGTGATTTCCCACCGTTCCGGGGAATCTGAAGATGCGACGATCGCGGATATTGCGGTAGCGTTAAATGCAGGTCAGATCAAGACCGGCGCGCCTTGCAGAAGTGATCGTGTGGTAAAATACAACAAACTTCTTCGGATCGAGGAAGATCTTGCGGGGATGGCGTTTTACCGGTCTCCCTTTCAGGGATTACACTAAAGA
>CAMWKA010000259.1 GCA_947174725.1 uncultured Lachnospiraceae bacterium
CTGACTCAAATTGCTGATTGAAAAATAAGCTATCAAGCTTATTTTTCAATCTAATACTCCACACTTTTTTCTCAATCTACCGCCATAATCACCGGCAGTATCATCGGTCTGCGCTTTGTCTTTTTCCAGACATAATCTCCGACGGCATCCTTAATATTATTCTTGATTTTTCCCCAATCCTTGACATTGGAGAGCATCATGTCATACATCGTCGCATTGACCACGGAACGCATTTCCTCCAGGATCTCATCGGATTCCTTCACATAGACAAATCCTCTCGTCACAATATCCGGTCCGGCAAGCACCTGCTCTCCCTCCGAATCCATCGCCAGTACGGCAATGATGATACCATCGTCCGCCAGACGCTGTCTGTCTCGTAGGACCACATTGCCGACATCGCCGACGCCAAGACCATCCACAAAGATCGAACCAAACGGTACCTTACCCACAATCTTCGCTTCCTGTTTTTCGATCTTTAACACATCCCCGCTGTGCAGGATAAAAATATTCTCCTTCGATATTCCCAGCTGTTCCGCCAGTTTTGCCTGCGCTTTCAGATGTTTATATTCTCCATGCACCGGAATTGCGTATTTGGGCTGTGTCAGCGAATAGATCAGCTTGATCTCCTCCTGACAAGCATGCCCGGATACATGGGTATCCTGAAAGATAACATCCGCCCCCTTCTGAAACAGCTCATTAATGATCTTGGTCACTGCCTTTTCATTGCCCGGAATCGGATTAGAAGAAAAAACTACAATATCTGTGGGACCGATCGAAACCTTGCGGTGTGTCGCGTTCGCCATCCTGCTGAGTGCCGCAAGCCGTTCTCCCTGACTTCCGGTGGTGATAATGACTGTCCTTTCATCGGGATAATTCTTCAGCGTGTCTGCATCGATAAGCGTATCCGCCGGAACATTCAACCGCTCCAGCTCAATCGCCGTATCTATGATATTCACCATACTCCTGCCTTCGATTGCCACTTTACGGTTATACTTGTAAGCAGAATTGATGATCTGCTGCACACGATCCACATTTGATGCAAATGTAGCAACGATGATGCGCCTGTCCTTATGTTCTTCAAAGATACTATCCAGCGTGCTTCCCACCGTCCGCTCCGAAGGGGTAAATCCGGGACGCTCCGCATTGGTGCTGTCACACATCAGCGCAAGTACGCCTTTCTTTCCAAGTTCCCCAAATCTCTGTAGATCGATGGCGTCTCCAAAAATCGGTGTATAATCTACCTTAAAATCGCCGGTATGAACGATGATGCCCTGCGGCGTATAGATTGCCAATGCCGCAGCATCCACAATACTATGATTCGTCCTGATATACTCCACATGAAAATCCCCCAGCGTCATCGTCTGTCCGAACTGTACCACTTTTCTGGCAACTACCTTATCCAGTTCATGTTCCTTTAACTTCGCTTCAATGATCCCCATCGTTAATTTCGTCGCATAGATCGGCACATTGATCTCTTTTAATACATAGGGCAGCGCTCCGATATGATCTTCATGTCCATGCGTGATCACGAAGCCTTTCACCTTTTCAATATTATCCTTCAGATATGTGATATCCGGGATGACCAGATCGATCCCCAACATATCATCCTCAGGAAATCCCAAACCGCAATCAACTACAAGGATGCTGTCCTCATATTCAAATGCGGTAATGTTCATGCCAATTTGTTCTAATCCGCCAAGCGGAATGATCTTCAGTGCTGCAACATCTGCCATTACACTTTTTTTCAAAATAATCCTCCATTCTTTTTTATATTTTTATGTTTTCAACGCGTAACCTCCCTGTCATGCGTCCTGTTTCATTCCTTTCGTTCATGATCCCTTTGTCACTGGTCTCCTTCATTCTTCTGCAGTGATATGTCTTCCACCAAGCCGGCAAAGATGCCTGCTACCGCGTCCAGCTCATCATCATCCGATACGATCACAAACAACGCCTCCGCATCCTCCTTCTCCGACATATCCTTCAGAATCAATGCTTCGCCATCTCCGTCCTCCGCGTCCGTCACCAGAAAATAGTCTCTTCCGCCGACTGTCGTCTCCTCCAGAACATAAAACTCTACCGGCCGTTCCTCATCCTCCGGTATCAACGTAATTTTCTCCATACTAATTTCCCCCTAGGGCAATCTTACTGCGATTGTTTCTTCTGATTTCTAAGGTAATCCAGATATCCCTGCAGGATGAACACCGCAGCGATCTCATCAACATACTGTTTTCTGTTTTCTCTGCGGATGCCTGCTTCCATCATGTACCTGTCTGCCGCTACTGTTGTCAGCCGTTCATCCCAAAGAACTACTTCCAATCCGGTCCGTCTTTCGATCATTTCCTGAAATTCTTTGGTCTTTTCAACACGATCACCCTCGCTGCCATCCATATTCTTCGGGCAGCCAAGAACAACCTTTTCCACGTCGTTTTCCACGATCAGTGTTTCAATTCTTGCAAGCGTCTGACGAAGCTTATTCTGACGTTCACGCCGGATGATCTCTTTACCCTGAGCTGTCAGCAAAAGCTGATCGCTGATCGCCACACCCACCGTCTTGCTTCCATAATCCAATCCCATAATCCGCATAACAATTACACCTTTCCTGCCGCGTCAACAGATGCCGTCTAGTCCTCGTTCCAATGATTGGATCTGATATACTCCGTCAACATTTCCTCTACCAATTCATCACGCTCAGCTTTCATGATAATGCTTCGAGCATTTTTATGGCTGGTGATATACGTTGGATCACCGGACATAATATATCCGACGATCTGATTCACCGGATTGTAACCTTTTTCCCGTAGCGCGTCATATACTTCTTCCAGTATAGTCTTGACGCTGTCCTCCTGCTCGACCTCTACTTTAAAATATTGAGTCTGGGAAATATCTTCTGTCTGTTTTTCCATTCTTTTCCACCCCTTCTGTTGCTGATTGCTTTCTCATTATGTTCTATTTAGTTTTTCCTGTGCATCCGTTTCTTTAATAATATACTTTGGCCTGTTTTTAATTTCCAGATAGATCTGTGCCATATACTGTCCCAAAACGCCGATCATCAGAAGCTGTACGCCGCCTATAAACAGGATCAGACAGACCAGCGAAGGATATCCTGCCACAGCCTCTTCCGTAACCAACTGTTTAATGATTACATAAACTGCATAGAGCGCAGCTACCAGACAACATACAATTCCGGTCATGGAAGATACCGCCAGCGGTACCGTAGAAAATGATACGATTCCCCGGAGCGCGTAAGTAAATGCCGACCAAAACGGCAGCTTTGTCGTTCCGGCACTCCGTTCCACGTTTTCAAAAGGAATC
>CAMWKA010000260.1 GCA_947174725.1 uncultured Lachnospiraceae bacterium
TTTCATGACCGGTTCAATGTTACCGGTCCCGCCAGCACGCTTCTGTGTACATAAAGGCTCATATCCGGTTTGGCAGACACCATCCATTTTACAAGGCTGATCTGTAGATGTTCGATCTCCAGACAGGTGATGCTATACGGGTGGACGCAGCTTCCGCTGTTATAATAATACTTTTCTGTCTCCGACAGGACAGGACGGTGCGTATGACCGGCGATCAGTACGTGATCCGTACTTTCCGCCCATTTTTTCAGACGGCGCTCCGTTTTCTCTTTGACTGTATAGTTTTTGGCGGCGCTGGTAGGATCCAGCACACCGAAATGCTCCAGCGGCTTCCAAAGATAACGAACCAGAAAACAGTTCACTCTCCAAAGCGTAGAATTCATCAGATCCGCCTGATGTCCATGTGTCAGATAGATATCCGGTGTCTTCTGGCAGCCACAGTTTTCTAATATCAATCCCGAATGATATTTCATATCCCGCGGAATCGGACAACATTCTCCTTTTTTGCATCCGCAACATTCTCTTCTGTCAAGATCCTGCTGCCGTCCGGCATATTCTTTCAGGGCGGAATCTTCCTGTTTTACGCTGTAATATTCCGGGCATCGATACTCCTCGCACTGTTTTTCAATATATTTGCCGCTTTTTTTCTGCATATCATGATTTCCATACAGCATATAAAGACGTTGATTCCTATGGAAAAGGTATAACAGCCGGAACACGTCATGATGCGCCTCTATGATCTGCTTTAAACTGCGGTTCTCCCACAATTCGTCTCCGTCTCCCAATTCTATATAGGTGTATCCGTTTTGATAATAATGCTGCAACGCGGCAAAATACAGATTCTGATTTTTTAACAGATTATCATTGGTTGTTCCCGTACCTCTGTGACAATCACTAATGATTACATATTTTGAACAGTCCGAAAGAGGAAGCCTGACGGCTCCCTCAAAGGACTTATTCAAACGCGACATATATCCCATCTTTGATCTCCAATCTGATCTCTATTCTCATTTAAATCCCATTGCTGTTTTTGCAGCTATCTGTCCCCTGTTTTCCTTCCTTTAAATCGCTTTAACCGGAACATCCTGCGAAATGCAAACGGAAGATAGAAGTACAGATAAAGCACCCTGTCAACCGAAATCTGGAATGGTCTGGTCACCATCCGGAAAACCCGGCACCAGAAACGGTTGCAGGCCTGAACAAAGAACGCCTGTATCCTTCGTAACAAACCTTTGCATTTGATACCCTTTTTGAAGGTAAACGCCACCTGATTACCGGAAAGACAAATCTTTTTATTATAACCGGCTCTATGCAGTCCATCTACAAATGCTTCCGCCATCTCGCAGTCTGCCAGCGTCATCCTGACATCCATCACCAGTTCGGAAGGTCTGGAAAACTCTCCCATCGAAAACGCCGTCAGCCACCAATGCCTTCCTGTAAGCCGCGCAAGATCGCATCCCTTCTTTGACAGCGTAAACGAAAGCCTCTGCATATCTTCATCATCCACGCAGTCGAACAGCGTCTTATCCAACTGTTCTTTTTCCACAATGCCGTCCGCATAGTAAACACCGATCTCACAACCGGTATTGATGCCATACTGACCCTTCCAAAATTCGATCCTCCACGTCCTTCCGTGATAATTAAAATAGACGGGAAGACAATCAATGATCATATGAAATCCTGCCGCTGTCCGATCATAAAAGTCACAATAACCAAATTCCCGCTGCCAGGCGTCGATACGCGTCGTAAAGATATCCTGCGATACCACGTAAGAATAACCAAAGGGTCTCACCAGATCATCCAGAAGACGACATTTTTCCTCCATACACATACAGCAGACTTTATGGATGATCCGCCTCCTCTTCCAATAAGCGGCACAGCAGAATATGATCAGAACGCAAAGGGTAACACCAAGAATCACACATAAACAATTTGACATCATCTGTATCCTTATCCACTCTTTTGTAATATTTTATGTAAATTTGTCGAATCTGTTCCTAAAATAAACAAAAACAAAAAAAGTCTGACCATGGTCAGTGACCACGGTCAGATAATTTTGTGAGATATGATTTCCTTTATGATCTTTCCATCAGCTTGTTACGAGTTTATCAATTATTGATCCGGCAGATCCATAGCCTTGTCAATCGATTCATAATCCGCAAATGAGAACTTTTCAGACGTTTCCAGCAGAATACCCTTTGCCATCTGGAAACAATCCAAAATCTTCGGAGAAAAGACGCCGCACTCGCCATCCATGATCATTTGAAATGCCGTATCTGTCGCATATGGCGTCTTGTATACCCTCATACTGATCAACGCGTCAAAAACATCCGCAATCGATACTACCTGCGCCCAGATAGGAATCTCTTCCCCTTTCTTTTTGTCAGGATATCCGTTTCCATCATATCTTTCATGATGATAACGGCAGATGTCATAGCAGTAACGGTAAAATTCACTGTCTTCCTGCCTAAACCGCTCTAAGATTTCACAGCCATAAGTCGTATGCTTTTTCATTTCCTCAAATTCATCTTTGGTAAGCTTTGCCGGTTTTAATAAAATACTGTCCGGAATCGCGATCTTACCAATATCATGAAGCGCAGAGGCATTGACGATCAGATTGATCTGCTCCTTTGACAGATCATACTCCGGATAAAACTTATTCAGATATGTAAGGAAAATACGTGTAAAAAACTTTACCCGTTTAATGTGCTCACCGGATTCCAGACTACGGAATTCTACTACAGAGCTTAAAGCATTGATCAGAAACTCATTGCTTTTTTCCAGTTTGATCCTGCTCTCCATCAGCTCCTTAGTACGTTTCTCCAGCTTTCTCTCCATATGAAATCTGTTTTCAAAAAGCTCTAAGATATTTAATGTACGGCGTCTGATAACTTTTGCGTCAAAGGGTTTATAAATAATATCCGACGCACCGTACTCATATGCTTTTTCATCTGTCTCCGCAGTCGCCTCGCCGGTAATCATGATGACAGGAATCGTATTCATATAACCTTTTTCATGCATATGCTTCATAACTTCCAGACCTGACTTGCCGGGCATTACCAAATCAAGGAACAACAATGAGATCTCGTTCGTACGCTCATCCAGAATCTTGATCGTCTGCTCGCCATCTTCCGCTTCCAGCACATTGAACTGACCTTCAAAAATCTGCTTCAAAATCTCGCGGTTAAGTTCTGCGTCATCTGCAATTAATAAAGTTTTCTTTTCACTATCCATAATGTCTTTTCAACTCCTTAAAATTTTAAATCTTTTAATGAATCAACATATGTG
>CAMWKA010000261.1 GCA_947174725.1 uncultured Lachnospiraceae bacterium
AACTGCTCTGTACCGTGCAGCCGCATAAAACTACTGCCGCTGCCATTGCCGTCATAAATATTGTTAAAATCTGATTCTTTTTCATCTATCGTATCCTCTAATCTTCTTCTATATTTTCCAATGTGTTTTGCAGCTGCGTCCTTGCATACTCACGCAGCACCTCCGACCAGATATCATACGCGGCAGTATTTTGATGCAGATATCCATCGCTGCAATACTCTTCCGCCAGATTGCCTCTGCCGTCCTCCAGAGAACTCATAATATCTACATATCCCCAGCCGTTTTCAGAAGCTCTCTCCTGCATCATCGTATTCAATGTACGAAGGTTCTCATTATTCAGCTTTTTTCCGCCCTGACCCGCAATCATATAGGTTGCACTGATGATATAGATCTCCACATCCGGGCTCTCTTCCTGAATCCTGCCGATCAGCTCCGTATATTTATCACAGACATCCGGCAGCTCCGCAAGGGCTACGTCATTGATACCAAAGAATAAAAATGCACGGTCCGCCTGCATCAGCGCAATGGATTCTTCAATATAACGCTGTTTTCCATCATAGATAGGATGCGTACTGGTGGAACTCGGCGGCTGTAGCGCATTGTTTACAGAAAAGCTTCCTGATGCCAAAAACTGGATCTTTCCGAGATAGGTATCCGTATTCTTCATTGCGTAATTGCGAAATCCCAGCATAACCGAATCCCCAACAAATACGGAACGGGAATAAAAATCATCTATCATCTCTTCAGTGATACCGGAATTTTCCGTTCTTTCCGCTGTCATTTCCATCGGAGAAAAATCATCCGTAACGCCGGGATCGCGTCCTTCATAGATCCCGCGGGTAAAATAATGTGCCACATAAGCATCCCAATCATTTTTAAACATTGCATCCAGATCAGGATTTTCCCTGCGATACTGCGCAACATCCAACAGCGTGCTTGCGCACCTGCCCTCATAGATCCCCTGCGTCATAAAATGGTTAAATAACATTTCACGGTTATAACCAAATAAGTCATACACATCAGGATATGTATCCGCGTAATATTTTGCATCAAAAATATCCCTTACCGTCCTTGCTGTCGCTGCATACCCCTGTATGGAACCCACAGACATGCTGAGCATCACGGCCAGCAGTATCGCCAATCCTAACTTCGTACATATATTTCTATTCATTCGTATCCAATCCTCTTTTTATCACACAACCAAAATTCGTTTTTTAACAATCACCAATTCACATCTTGATTATATATCAGGGAACCGCCGTTTTCAATCAATTTATTTGCTTTATTTCCGGCCAAATCCTGGCAATTCAGCACACCACGCGATATCTTCTTCGGAATAATGGAACCGCCGCTGTTTTTCCACATTGACTTCACCGTCCTGCATACATCCTGCATATAACCTGAACAATCAGCCCCTCTTAAACGCGGCATGGAGCAGCTTTTTCTGTTCCACCTCATCCCTGACTTTTACCAGACGCGCCGCAAATTTAGTAACAAGCGCCTTTTCCCTGGTCGTCTTTTTATTGCCCAGATAATACCGGCACATCGCCAGATCCGAACAGTCGAACCGGATATGATAATGATCTACAAACTCCTTCGTGATCCGCTCTTCATAATTGATGGAGATCTTCAAAATATCATACATTTCTTTCCCTTTTGGCAGAAAGTTTTCCGGTATATCAAAGGACAGGCAGGCAAGCAGCTTCGTGGTAAAGAACACCTCTTTGGACTGAAAGATCAGTTCACTAAATTCCTTAACTTTCGCTTCATCCTGACTCTGATACTTCAGATGTCTTTTGGTATGCTGAAACTGCCGTATGGACTGGGTGATGGTCTCCTTCTTCTCCTGCCGGATGATCGCCTGATAAAAATCTATGATCTGTGTCGGTTTGGCGTTCCTTACATAAACGTGGAACAACGCCTTATTATGTAATATCTGCTGATAATGCGCCGCGCCGCAGTCATAGGAAATAAGGAAATAAGCAGCAATATTGATCCTTTTGACTGCACAGCCATGCAGCAGTTCCTTAATGACATCCTCCGACGGCTTCACCTTCTGCGGCAGGGCAAAGGAAGTAAATGTCTGCAGCTTTAATTCCGCAGGCATATCTGATGACAAAATCCGCTCCAACGGCTCCTCGATCCCATCCTCATAGACGCCCTGAAACCCTTTTTTCTCACTATAGACACGTGAGAGGACGCTCCAAAGCTTCTTCTCATATCCACTCTCCGCCAGCTTCGCTGCTAGCTGTAAAAGCTCCATCTTGTCCATATAGGATGTGATCTTACGAATCTGAGCCGTTCCCGGTATCCCCTCCGGCAGCCCTGTATCCTGCTCTATTATCTTTTCATCCATAAACTCCCTCCACCATTTCCCCATTAATGGCGTCTGTACCTATCCCGCAATAATCTCCATGAACCATTTAAAATACTTTCAAATATTTTTTTCTAATGATCCTTACATTATTTAATGATCTTCGGCAATACGTTGCAAACATTGTCATGGATCACATAATCCGCGTATTTATCCATATAATGTTCTTCCTTCGTGATCAGGACCAGCTTACCGCCCTTGTAAGTACCCGTACAGAATTTTACCATATTATCATACATATTGGTACCAAGCGCCAGAATCATATCAGCGTCTTCGCAGGCATTGACTGCCTCTGTCATCAGATTATTGGCAATATTCTCCCCAAACAGGCGGATGCCGGGACGAATCGCGGAACCGCACTCATCACACAAAGGTACAGCTTTGGCAGTTCTCATATACTCTACCGTAAACTTTTTGCCACAATGAGGACACCAGTTATTATGAACATCACCATGCAATTCAATCACATTTTTGATGCCGGCCTTTTCCGCCAATGCATAATAATTCTGCGTGATCAGCATTTTCAATTTCCCCTGATCCTCCAGGCGTTTTATATCTTTGTAAAGAGACGCAGGTTCATATTCTTCGTTTATGATCTCTTTTTTATAAAACTCGAAAAACTTGTCTTTTCTCGCACTATAAAATCCCACGTTCATCATTTCATCCGGTGTCTTGTGATAGATTTCCTCCAAACGATAGCACTCTCTTGAAGACCAGATATTCTCTCCGCCACTTTCAATCACCGTTCCGATACCTGTCAGTACAACGATCTTGGAGGATTCCTCGACCATTTTCCCTACTCTTTCAATTACAGCTTCCTGTGTTCCCATTTTAAAGCTCTCCTTCCTTTACCTTATTTTTGTTCGGGCGTTTCTGCCCTCTACATTTCCATTAGTTA
>CAMWKA010000262.1 GCA_947174725.1 uncultured Lachnospiraceae bacterium
AATCATTGCAGAAGCACTTCCTAACTCTGCAGCTTTCTCATACCATTCCATTGCCTGATCATAATCCAATTCTACGCCGCGCCCGTTCTCATACAGCAAACCAATCTCTCTCATTGCGTCAGTATTTCCTAACGCTGCAGCTTTCCCATACCATTCCATTGCCCTGGCGTAATCCTGTTCTACGCCCTCCCCATACTCATACACCATGCCAATATTAGTCATTGCAGTATCATTTCCCAACTCTGCTGCTTTCTCATACCATTCCATTGCCCTGGCATAATCCTGCTCTACGCCCTCCCCATACACATACAGCACGCCAAGATTACCCATTGCAGCAGCATCTCCTAACTCTACTGCTTTCTCCCACCATTCTTTTGCCTGGGCATCATCCTGTTTTACGCCTTGCCCAAAGTAATACAAATTACCAATATTTCTCATTGCATCTTCAATATATAATTGCTCGTCACCCTCCAATACTTTATTCCAACATTCCAAAGCAGTATCATAATCTTCATTATCATACGCTATACGTCCACTACCCCAATATCCTTCCACACAGCCCGCCTCAATAACGGCATCAAATATTTCCTGCGCTTTTACCGTATCCTTCTCCACACCCCGTCCGTCATAATACAGGATACCTAAAGCAATCTGTGAATAAAGATCATCCGGATCTGCTTCATAATACTCCCTTGCTTTCTCATAATCCTGTTCAGGATAATTATACCTATCATATAATTCCCCTAAATAGAAATTAGCTTCTGTCTTACCATTTTCCAATGCCTTTTCAAAATACGCATGCGCTTCCGCAAGGTTGATTTCCTGCCCAAATAAGAAAGCACGACCGGCTTCATAAGACTTATCGGCAAGATATTTTATTAACTGTTCCGATTTTGTCTCTTGAATACCTGCCTCTAACGCTCTCACGGCTGATTCGTAATCTTTCAATCCTATGTATGCGTCCGCCAAACCCATATAAGCATCCTTCGCTTTCGGGTATTTCTCTATGGCAGACTGATAAAACGTAACAGCCTGTTGATAATCCAATTCAGAGAGATATCTGTCACCCTGACTGCACAGTTCGGCTGCCTTGATCCTGTCATATCCTCCAAAGACCATATATAGAAAGACTCCTATTAGTAATACTGCCGCAGCTACTGCAATGATGATCAGCGGGCGCTTATTCACGCTGCCACTTTTCTTCGGTTCATCAAAACGGAATACCTTCTCTGCGGACCGTACCGCAGGCTTATCGTCATCTCCCCCTCCTGTCGCGTTTTCCTGCGGCATCAAAGTCTGCACTTCAGACTGTGCACCTTCCCGGAGCGTCGGATCCTGAAGCCCGTTTACCGATACCGCAAGCTGTTCCGGCTTATCGGTCCGCGTTTTATCAAAGACTTCTTTGCTGATGGAACTTATGGTACGCTTTACTGCCTTAAGGTCATTAATGGTCTTCCTGTTCACGGAAGCATCTCTGAAAAAATTAATAAAGGCATCGGAAATATCATATTTGGACAATGCATCCTGCTCCAGCAGGGTAGAAATGCTCGTATATGCGGATTTCATTGCGCGCATCAGATCATTGGAGGTATTGTTGGTATTGATAGAGATATTTGCTCCCTGATTAAGCATCTCGTTCTTCACTCCACGCTCCAAATCAAACTGGTCGGTGGTATTTCCCAATCGAAGCTCCTCCTCCAAAGAGATAAACACAATCGACTTCTTGCTATTAACTGCTGTCAACAATTCCAGAAAACACGCATAGCTTTCTATATATTGCTGGCTCACAAAAACCAGGACCACATCCGCGCCGCGGATATTTCTAAGCATCGGCACTATCCACCTGTCGTTTACCTTATCAAATGCTTTATCCGCATATACACACAAACCGTATGTCTGCTGCAGCGGTACGACGGCATCCTTAAATACCTTCTCCCAATTGTCGCTTGCGTAGCTGATGAACGCATAGGGCTGTCCTTTGGAACAATCTGTTATTTTCAAATTTTTCTCAAGATATTCTGAACGTTCTTTCTTCTGTGATTCATTCAGTGCCATTTTATTACTTCTCCTTTATTTTAATAACTATACCGCTTATTCCTTATCTAACTCTCCATGTCGCAGCTTTGCTGTGACTTAAGCTTACTTTTTATGGATTCCACATCCTTTAACTTCTCTTCCTCACTAAGTTCGGAAAAGGGGATCAGACTGTTATGGATCCGTCTGCTGTCATCCCGGACCGGACCATATTCCCAATTATGTAGGTAATAGTATCTGCACCATCTGATATGCTCCAACTCTGCAAGGATTTCCATAGATACTCCCTTTTTCATCAGACGATTTATGGTATACATGTAGTCAGTGGAACTTACATTGGCGTATCGCTTAAAGGGATCAAGCTTTGCCCATGGTGTTCCCCCATACTGCCTTACATAAAACTCATGCTGTTCACGGGCTGTCTTCATAGATTCTTCATTGAAGATACCCGCAATGGAAACCATTTTTTCCTCGGATCCAAAACAGATCAGCCTGTCCTTCCCGGAAAGGTTGGTAATGATGTCTTCATTGGGCGTATAAATATAGATCCGGTTGTTGATCGATGCCGCTGCAAGCAGCCTGCTTGCCGTGACGATATTGCTGTTTCCATCTGTGCTGCTGCATATGATGATCCTGTCAAAATCCTCCATTTCTTCATAGGTATAAACTCCGTCATCATGAAATATGATCTCATCCGGCATCATCTGGTCAAGCTTTGTATGCTCCCTTCTGAATTCCCTCCCATCCCCGTAAATATGATATGTAAAATGCTGTCCGGGATCGATGATGTTTATCTGAAGTCCGTACAACAAAATATTTTGTCCTACTTTTTCAAATCCGATGACTGCGATCTTTTCACTTTTTTCTACTGGATAATCTTTCCAATACTGCCTTGCGCAATTTCCCGCGATATCAAAAACAGTAATCATCGAATTTTCAATATTCTGCCTTGAGATATCTTCCAACATGACATACACCTTTTTATCCTTTATCTTGAAGCGTTCTTTATAAACTGATCTCCGCCCGTATCCCAAACCGCCGGCTTAGGCTTTCATACATATATTCAGCAAATCTCCTTGGAGAAATATTGAACTACGCAAAGATCATCGTATATTCCGTCTGGAAGCATTTCCCAGCGGCAAGCACATTGGTATATTCCCGTTCTTCCAGCGTTCCCTCAACATCCACGCCATCGCACCTGCCATACCACGGTTCAATCCAGCCAACGGGCGCAT
>CAMWKA010000263.1 GCA_947174725.1 uncultured Lachnospiraceae bacterium
ATGTTAATGGTTTTTTCTACCAAAGCAAAAGGGGGGCTGCCTTTCGGCAGCCCTTTTACTTCCATCCGTCAACATGAATTTGCCGGGAATATTGTCTGTTATTTCATTTTTATTTCCGACAATTCATAAACTATAACAGAAACAGGGTAAAGGCTTACACATATGGAAGACTTGCGCCATAATAAAATCGACGATCTGGACCGCTGCTGCAGCACGGATACCACCATCCTACTGAAAGCGCTCTCCCTTTTTCTCCCATCTGACAGGCAGCCGGAACTACTTCTGTTGGTCAAATTCATGGAGATACAGCAACTCATGCAATTGATCCGAAAACCGCACAAGCATTGTGAGCCGATGAGTCCCGATGACTACGAACAAGTATTTGCAGCAATCAGACCGTCCCTGTCTGAAGCAACTGCTCAAAAGATTGAACAGCTTATCAATATGGCTTCTATGTTCCGGATGTATCAGCAGATGAAGGATCTTATGGAAGTACTTGGACCGCTTTCTGCCGACAACGGTTTCCAGAGCCACTCCGATACCGATTCTGCTCCCGATGAAGATCATCCGGAAGACAATCCAAAGCAAAACAGTCCTAACTCCGGCGCGAATGCCGGAATGATGGAAATGTTAAAGAGCATGATCCCTCCTGAAAATCAGGCAATGGTAGAGATGCTGATGCAGATGAATTCATAACCCCATATTATCAATAGAAAGGAAGGTCCATTATATGGAACAGGATATCTGGAAAAACATTAAACTTCCGGAAGATATGTCGAAAGAAAAAATAGATTTTTTGACACAGGCAGTCGAAGGCAGCCGTAACTTGAAAAAGCAGGAGCTGCTTCCCTATCTCACCCGCCTGATACGGGTTTCAAAAGAAAAGCAGCTCACCTTTACGGATGCTGAAATCCAATTTATCATTGCAGCCATCCGAAGCAGTTCCTCGCCGGAACAAAATCAATATATTGATCAATTAATGCAGGAGAGTCAAAAACGTTATTCCTCCTTGTAGCCTTCCGCTACCGCTTCCGCTCTTGCCTTGACTTCCTTCTCCTGTACGTCTGCAGGAGCCTGTTCATAACGGGCAAGCACATACTCATAACTACCCCTGCCGCCTGTCATGGAACGCAGATCGGTACAATAGCCGGATAAGCAGGACATCGGGATCTCTGCCTCGATCACCTGCTTGCCGCTGCCGGTGGGATTCATACCAAGTACACGCCCCCTTCTCTTATTCAGGTCGCCCATGATATCACCGGTATAACTGTCAGGCACGGTTACTTTCAAAGATGCTATCGGCTCCAATAATACCGGAGTCGCTTCCATAAATCCCTTCTTAAATGCCTGCATCGCAGCTACCTTAAATGCCATTTCAGAAGAATCTACCGGATGATAGGAACCATCGTAAAGGGTGCCCTTTACGCCTACGACCGGATACGCCGCCAATGGTCCGCGGATGACTGCCTCCTGCAGTCCCTTCTCTACTGCAGGGAAGAAGTTCTTAGGTACAGCGCCGCCGACTACTTCCTGCGTAAATTCATATGGCTGCTCCAGATTTCCCGACGGCTCAAATCTCATTTTTACATGACCATACTGTCCGTGGCCGCCGCTCTGTTTTTTGTACTTGTATTCCACATCGGATTTCTTACGGATCGTCTCTTTATAAGCAATCTTCGGTTTGCTGAGTTCTACCTCGACTTTATATTCATTCAACATTCTGGATACAACTGTCTCCAGATGCGGCTCGCTGATACCGTAGATCAATGTCTGACGGTTCTCGCTGTCATTAACGATCTTTAAGGTCTGATCTTCATGGCTCATCTTCTGAAGCGTCTGTGCCACTTTATCTACATCGCCTTTATTTTTCGGTTTGTAACGAAGATATGTATAAGGCGTGGAAATCTCATATTTACCGTACTGGATCGGATTGGCCTTCGTGGAAAGGGTATTGCCGGTTCTTGCCGCCGTCAGCTTCGCCAGCGCACCGATATCTCCGGCATGCAGTTCCTTTACTTCGATCGGCTTACTGCCCTGCAGGACATACATCTTTCCGATCTTCTCCTCGATCTCCTTCTCTTTGTTATACAGAAGATCATCCGTCTTTAATACACCCGACATCACTTTAACCAGCGAATACTTTCCAATAAAGGGATCCACAATCGTCTTCCAGATATATGCGGATTTCACTTTGGCAAAATCATAATTAGCGTGGAAGATCTCGTTCGTCTTTAAGTTAATGCCCGCAACCTCCTTATTCATCGGACTGGGCAACAGTTTTACAATATCGTCCAGCAATGTATAAGTACCCTGACAAAGGATATTGGATCCCATGGAGATCGGCACGATGCTGCAGCTGTTTACACTGATCCGAAGAGCAGCTCTGATCTCATCCTCAGAAAATGTTTCACCGGAAAAATAACGTTCCATAAGATCCTCGCTGGTCTCCGCAACTGCCTCCATCAAAAGCTCTTTATACTGATTCAGATATTCTACGCTGTAATCCGGGATCTCGCAGTCAACAACCTCCTTGCCAACCCATTTCTGAGCTTTCTCGCTAATGACATTGACATAACCCACAAATTTCTCATTTTCCCTGATGGGCAGATGCAGCGGCGCGATCTTCTTTCCATAACGCTCCGTCAGATCTTCAACGACATTCTTATAAGATGCATTATCAACATCCATATCCGTTACGAAGAACATACGCGGAAGATTGTTTTTCTCACAAATCTCCCAAGCCTTTTCGGTACCCACTTCCACGCCGGCTTTTCCGGATACCACGATGATTGCCGCATCCGCAGCGCTGACAGCTTCTTCCATTTCTCCTACAAAATCAAACCCGCCCGGTGTATCTAAAACATTGATCTTACAGTCACTCCATTCCATAGGAATCACACTTGTGGAAATAGAGGTATGACGCTTCTGTTCCTCCTTACCAAAGTCAGAGATGGTATTGCCATCCTCAACCTTCCCCATACGTGATGTCAGTCCCGCAAGGTACCCCATCGCTTCCGCAAGACTCGTCTTTCCTGCGCCGCCATGGCCAAGTAAGACCACATTTCTAATCTTTTCGGTTGTGTAAACATTCATGTGAATAACCCTCCAATCCCATATTGGGAATATTTTCAGGCAGTAATCCTGATGTTTCTCCGCCCTTTTTATTCCATAAGTATATATTACTAAAAATAATAGGATATTACAACAAGGAATTGTGCATTTTTCAATTTTATTTCTTAAGTTACTTCTAAGATGCTATTCATT
>CAMWKA010000264.1 GCA_947174725.1 uncultured Lachnospiraceae bacterium
GAGCAGCCGGTAAATAACGATCTTGGAGCATCAACACCGGAGCAGCCGGTAAATAACGATCTTGGAGCATCAACACCGGAGCAGCCGGTAAATAGTGGTCTTGGAGCATCGACGCCGGTACAGCCTGCAAGCGGAAGCTATAGCGCACCAACTTATACACAGCCTTCCTATCCGCCATATTCTCCGGTGCAGCCGCCGCAGAAGAAAGGCAAAGGCGGATTGATCGCGCTCTTTTCCATATTAGGTGTTTTGGTGCTGGCGGGTACAGTTCTGGCAGCTGGCTTTTTTGGAGGCTGGTTTCAGAAAAAAGAGATCGTGCTTTCGGAAACGAAAGTTACAGTGGTCATGGAAGAAGAAGTAACGATAGAAGTCGAGAATTATAAAGACCTTGGTAAACCGGAACTGACTGCCACCGTTCAGGAGGGAAAGGAAGATCTGATAGAGGTGGAAGTGAAGGGTGATGAGATTATCGTTACAGGTATCGAAGAAGGTAAGAATATTACGGTGACGATCTCCGCAAAGGGTTGTGAGGACGCTTCCTTTAAGGTTACGGTAGAAGAACCTGAAGAGGTAGTGGAAATAGAACTGAGCGGAACAGCATGGGATGCGGAGGGCTTTAAGTATTACTTCCTGGAAAACGGAACGATGTATATGATTTCTGAGGAACAGGAAAATTATATCAAGGGAACCTATACGGTTACCAGTCTTACACAGGAAAAAGCGGAGAATTATGTCGGTGGAGAAAATCCGTTTAACAGTGTTTCCGACGGCGTTTATTTTCTGGTAGAGGTGGATGTTGAACAGGAATTATACTATGGCAATGAATATGAAGAAGATGATTACTATCTTGTTGTCTGTACGAATGGTAAAAAATGTGAAATTTATGATTCCAGCTGGGATTATGTGGCTGTAGGAAGTTCCGCAACTATGGAATCGGAAAGTGATCTGGACAGCTATTTTGAAATGGCGTCATCCGGCGGAGGCGGATCGAATCCTTCCGGAAGCATTACTTCCGGAAGCGTACAGGGTATCAATTTTGGTAGAGCTGTTAATGTGAAGGAGACCTGGCATATCGCGGAATATGCATCCAACAATGGTGATATCCTGATCTTTAAAAAGGACGGGAATCTTTGGGGCATCAACGAAGATGGCGGCAATGCAGTGCAGCTTACGTCGTTGGGAGAAGGATTACAGGTTACCATTTTTGCAGTCTATGAGGATTATCTGTTCTATGGTGTCGGTCAGAAGGAAGAAGGAGGAGAGGCAGTCTTTTATGCAGAAACCGATGCATTTTATAAAGTCGATCTGATGAATGATGACATTACGATGCTTTCGGATGACATTGAAATCAAAGATTTTGTCATTTACAATGACACCATTTATTATACGGATTATTCCACATTATTTAAAATGGATTTTGATGGCAATATGGAGACATTGTATGATTACGGTGTATTTACCTTTGAAGTGACGGACGATTATATCTTTATATTTGACGGATACGCATGGGAAGCGATCGATCCGGAAGATGGAACGGATTATGGATATCTGGTGATCACGGATGGGGAATATGAGGCGGACGTCGTAAGACATGAAGATGAAATGCTGTTCTTTACCGTTTATAATTATGATGACGGAGATATTTATCTGTACGCGATGGACTATGACGGTAATACTACACAGATTGGTGATGCTTACTGGGGCGAGTCATGGGATACCTATAACGTCGCGTTTGATGATAAGTATGTTATCTATACGGTAAATGGTGGTGAAGTGATCGTGAAGACAGATATTACAAGCGGTGCGTATGAGACGGTATCTTTATCGGATTACGATTATTATTATGTTAGCGGTATGGTGCAGTGCGGTGACGATATCTATCTGTACGCACGGGATTATAACGGCGATGCGTATTTTCTGGAACTGGATGCGGATGATCTTTCCGTAGAGGAGATTCCGGGAGTAACCGCGCAGTAGGTGATTAGAAGCATAACAATACAAAAAAGAAGCGCTGATCTCATCAGTGCTTCTTTTTTGTCCTCGTATATTGGTGTTTCAAAGTATATGGATTATAATGTATTTACCATTAATTTTAAGAATTCTTTACCTGTGGGAGAGAGTTCCTCCTCTGTAAATCCCGACGTTTTACTGCAGGTGGGGGAGATGATCGCTGAAGTTTCATTCTTGTTTGATAAATTCCACATGATATAACTGATACCGTGACGGTTCAATGTTTGAAGCCACAATTTTGTCTCTTCAAGATTGATAACCCCAGCACCGTCGGCAGCGCATATGCCGAATTCGGTAACAAAAATGGGAAGCCCGTCCTCAATAGCTTTTTCCATAACGCGACGGAGATTCTCTTTGTGGGTATCCGCGTAAAAATGCAGTGTATAGAGCAGATTATCATAGGAAAGCGGAGCTGCCGCTGCTTCATCCACACGCTGTGACCATTTGGGCGTACCGACAACGATCACCTTGCTGTCATCGATTGCTTTGATCACGGGGATGACGGTATCGGCATATCTGCAGATATCTTTCCATGTAGTATCGCCGTTTGGTTCATTACATATTTCATAGATAATATGGTCATAATCCTTTAAGACAGGGCACATCTTTTGGAAAAAATGTACTGCCATGTCACTATAAGTATTGGGATCCGGATCTAACAGGCAGTGCCAGTCGATAATCAGATAAATACCTAATTTTGCCGTGATTTCGGCTGCTTTTTGAAGCAGGGATTCCAGCTCCTCCCGATGCGCGTCATCTCCGGTGGCATACCCCTGAAATCCGTCGGCATCTCCGGAATACATGGCAAGGCGGAAGACGCTGATCTTCCATTCGTCTACCATCTGGGTGAGAGCCGATTCGTTAACATATTCCGGATAATTGGACAGGTTATGCGTGCTTAGCCCGCGAAGCTGGCAGGGATCGTTATGCTCGTCCACGAGATGAGTTCCCTGAACATGGAGTTTTCCATGCAGCCCAAAGGGAGTTGCTGTGTTGTTTCGTATCGTTGCGCATGTAGTCATAATGATATCCTTTCTTAGAGATAAATCCGCTATTATAAAATATTTGTGATCTTAATATCTGCCAGTTTGATATTGCCTAAAATAGCGATAGTTCTTTACAATATATAATAAAATATATAAGGAAGTTTTGCAACTAAAAAAGCTGGAAATTCATATTATTTTCCGTTATAATGAATGTGGCTTTTGGCGGGTGGGTTGTGTGGATCGGCAGACGCGTCAGGCA
>CAMWKA010000265.1 GCA_947174725.1 uncultured Lachnospiraceae bacterium
AAAACTGTATATTCTTCTTGAAGGCGGGAGAAAAATATATTATCATCATTATAATTAAAAAATTCACTACGGAAGGCAGGGAAAACCACCATGTATGACGTCATTATCATCGGCGCGGGTCCGGCGGGATTATCCGCAGCGATCTATGCAATGCGCGCCAGATTAGATACACTGGTCTTGGAGCAGGCAGGTCCCGGCGGACAAGTCCTGACCACCTATGAGGTTGACAACTATCCCGCGCTGCCGGGCATCAGCGGTTATGATCTTGGTATGAAAATGAAGGAACACGCTGTTCATCTTGGCACGCAGATCGTATCGGAAGAAGTCCGGGAGATCGTCTGGGGAGAAAATTACAAATGCGTTAAAACAGACAAAGCGGAATATGAAACAAAAGCACTGATCATCGCTTCGGGAGCAGACCATGCAAAGCTTGGTCTGGAAGACGAGGAGCGGTTATCGGGAATGGGCGTTTCCTATTGCGCCACCTGCGACGGGGCATTTTACCGCGACGGCGTGACGGCAGTTGTAGGCGGCGGCGACGTTGCTCTGGAAGACGCTATCTTTCTGGCAAGACTGTGCAAAAAAGTCTATCTGATCCACCGCAGGCATGAGCTCCGGGGAGCCAGATCCCTTCAGGAGACACTGCTGTCCCTGCCCAATGTAGAAGTTCTGTGGGACAGCATCGTCACTTCTATCCAAGGGGAAGAAGAAGTGGAGGGCATTACTGTGGAGAATTGTCTGACCAAAGAAACCACCGAATATCCCGTTGACGGCATCTTTATCGCTGTCGGCATCCAACCGGTTTCCCAAATATTTGATGGATTGATCAACCTTGATAAAGCAGGATATATCATTGCCGGAGAAGATACGAAGACCAGCAGGCAGGGGATCTTTGCCGCCGGAGACGTGCGCGCCAAACCGCTGCGCCAGATCGTGACCGCAGTTGCAGATGGCGCCAACGCCGTTTACGGAGTACAGGAATATCTAAGGGAATATAGCTCTAAGAGAATATAGTTCTAAGGGAATATCACTCTAAGGAGACTCGCAGCATGAGCACAAAAACACAAAAATACGCCTTGATTACCGGCGCAAGCCGCGGCATCGGCAAGGCGATTGCAAAAGAACTGGCCGCGCAGGGGTACGATCTTTATCTGACCTGCGAAAAAAATATTGTGTCATTACAGTCGGACGCGGATACACTTTCCTCAGAATACGGGATACGTTGTGTCTGCTTTAGCGGCGATCTCGGAAATTCTTCTTATGTAAATGAGATCTTTCAGCAGATCGCTTCTCTGGATGTACTCATCAACTGCGCCGGTATCGCGCACATCGGTCTGCTGCAGGATATGACCGATGAAGAGTGGCGTCATGTCATGCGTGCCAACATAGATTCTGTCTTTTACACCTGCAGAAGATCCATTCCCCTGATGTTAGCGCAGGGCGGTGGCTGTATCATCAATATTTCTTCCGTCTGGGGCAATACCGGAGCCTCCATGGAAACCGCCTATTCTGCCTCCAAAGGAGCAGTCAACGCATTGACCAAAGCATTGGGAAAAGAACTGGCGCCCAGTCATATCAGAGTCAACGCCATCGCCTGCGGATTGATCGACACGGAGATGAACAGCCACTTATCTTCCAAGGAACTGAAGGAAATCATCTCCGAAATTCCAGCAGACCGCATCGGGAAACCTGAAGAAGTCGCCTCTCTTGTACTTCATCTGATCCATGCGCCGGAGTATCTGACCGGACAGGTCATTACCATGGATGGGGGATGGACCTAACCCCTTCTGTAGTTACAATCAACTAAGATTCAGGTGTCAAAAGAGACCTTTAAAGAAATTATATGGCAAGCTGCACAAATAATAATCAGTGCCTATGCTGCTGTACAGAAATAAGAAATTCTAAGCATTCCTAATTAAGTTGTGGAAGACGGACGCAAACGGGGCAAATTCACCATCCATGGCTCAGTTGCCCCTTTTCGGAACATCGTGTTCCGAAATTGCTTGGTATTGGATAGGAATGTTAAGAATTTCTAATTTCCGTCCAAATGCATAGGCACTGATTATTATTTGTGTAACTTGTTGCCTCAAAATTTATAAAGTCACTTTTGACACCCGAATCCCAATTACAGTTTACTAAGGAAACACTGATCAAATCAGCGTTTTCCAAAGAGTATATTTCCCTCGATTCCATATACTAACGATATGGAACATGAGGGTTATCTGCAAAAGCTAATGCAATACGGTTATTTTTTCTTTCTCAGCGCCTTTGTAGGATTTCTGTGGGAAGGTGCTCTTACTCTGCTTCAAGACAACACGCTCTGCAAACGTGGATTTTTCTATGGTCCGTGGCTTCCTGTCTATGGTGTGGGCGGAGTTCTGTTTTATCTTTTACTTCACCGTTTAAAAAAGCATTATATCCTCTGCTTCTTTCTCTCCGCAGCCATCGGAACCGCAGTGGAGCTTGTTATCGGTCTTCTGATCCGGCAGGTTTATCATCTGAATTACTGGGATTATTCCGGTTTTTATTTCAATTATCTGGGCCTGATCTGTTTATTATCCTCCCTTGGATTTGGACTGGCCGGCGTCTTCTGGGTCAGTTATCTCAGCCGGTATGCCTTATTATTATGGAATAAGCTCTCCGTCAAAAAGCAGAAGGCGCTGCTGCTCCTTCTGCTTCTGCTCTTTACCATCGACTGCATCGTAGCAGTACCCGCCCCCAATACAGGACGCGGCATCACTTTTTAAGGAAGCAGATCCGGCGCTCCCTGTCAGTCTTCGATCTCATATACCTCCTGCTCTGTCTTGATTGTCAGATCATCGGTTTTTTTCTCAAGTTCATTCAGATACTTTTTCATCTTAGGATATGTAGTCAGATCTTTATAGATAAAATACACGGAAAACAGCATCAAAAATCCTGCCAGCGCCGTAGAAAAACTTGCCGAGATCCCAAGAACAGGCAATGCCTTATAAACTGTCGCCGCAGTTCCCACCAGACTGACGATCGTCCTGAGATAGGAAAGATGGGTCTGGTCAACTGCAAGACGGCTGTTGTAAAAAGAAAGATCCGTCCTGACCTTTGACAATTCCGTCCTTTCGATCGCCAGCTTGTTCTGGTTGATCGCCATTGCCTCGTTTTTCCCCATGTTCTCCGGCATCTTCCGCAGACCGGACACTCCCTGTTCCTCATGTATCTTCTTCTCAGACATAGTATTCTCCTCCCATCTGA
>CAMWKA010000266.1 GCA_947174725.1 uncultured Lachnospiraceae bacterium
CAGTATCCGAATAACCAGTATTCGAATTCCGTGATAGATGAAACTTCGAATGATACCCTGGTAAATCAGAAGCCGATCCACGCGGAGAATCCGGCAGGCGGCATCAAGGCGGATGAATCCTCGATTTCTGCCATATGTATCAATTATAATGTGATCAGGGAAGAAGATGTGAAAGCCCAGGGACTGCTGGACGGCGAAGGCGTTACATGGGAGCAGTACAAGCTGAATAATGGCGGCCGCGTACAGGTTGAGGTTTCTGAGGAACTTTATCAGTTTGTCGCCAATGCGACGGGCATCAGTGAAAAGAATATCTCCCTGATCATCTATGAAGAACCTTTCTTTGTGGATAAAGAGGGGATCGATGTGGAGACAGCGGATGTTTTGCAGATCATACTGATTCTGCTGATCCTCGGACTTCTGGCATTTGTTGTGCTTCGGAGTATGCGCAGCGTCAAAACAGAGGATGAGGAAACAGAGATCAGCATTGACGATATCCTGAAATCAACGCCTGTCGATACGTTGGAAGAGATCAATGTGGATGATAAATCAGAGTCCCGTAAGATCGTTGAGAAATTTGTGGATGATAATCCGGAAGCGGCAGCCAATCTGCTAAGGAACTGGCTGACGGAAGATTGGGGCTAAATGTGAAAACATTAAGTGATATTAAGTGTACATAGGGAGATTGATTAGTCGTGGCAGATTCATCATTGACAGGACTTCAGAAGGCGGCGATCCTTTTGATCGCGTTAGGACCGGAAAAGTCATCGTCGATATTCAGACATTTGAAAGAAGAAGAGATTGAAGACCTTACATTGGAGATCGCAAATACCAGAAGCATCACTCCGCAGGTGAAGGAAGAAGTCATTAATGAATTCTATGAGATCTGTCTTGCGCAGCAGTATATTGCGGAAGGCGGTATCGGTTATGCGAAGGAACTTTTGGAGAAGGCGCTGGGTGCGGATAAGGCGGTTGACGTCATCGGTAAGCTGACGGCGTCCCTTCAGGTGAAGCCTTTTGAATTTGTCAGAAAGACTGACGCGCTTCAGCTTTTAAACTTTATTCAGGATGAGCATCCGCAGACCATTGCGCTGATCTTATCTTATCTTTCTTCACAGCAGGCTTCTGCTATTATTTCGGCGCTTCCGCCGGAGAATCAGGCGGATGTCGCAAAGAGGATCGCGGTCATGGATCGAACCAGTCCTGATGTGATCAAGGAGGTAGAGAGGGTATTGGAATCTAAGCTGGCGAATCTGGTCAATCAGGATTATACAGTCATCGGTGGTGTCGACCGCGTTGTCGATATCCTGAACTCTACAGACCGTAGTACAGAGAAGCATATCATGGAGATCCTGGAGATCGAGGATCCGGAGCTTGCAGATGAGATCCGTAAGAAGATGTTTGTATTTGAGGATATCCTTCTGCTTGATGACCGTTCCATCCAGCGTGTGCTTCGTGATGTGGATAATAACGAACTGGCGCTTGCGCTGAAGGGCGCGAATGAGGAAGTCCAGAATGCGATCTTTAAGAACCTGTCAAAACGTCTTGCAGAGATGATCAAGGAAGATATGGAATTTATGGGTCCTGTACGTATGAAGGACGTAGAGGAAGCACAGCAGAAGATCGTTAATATCATCAGGAAGCTGGAGGATTCCGGTGAGCTTGTTATTTCCCGTGGTGGAGGTGACGATATCGTTGTATAGTAATATATTAAAGGGCGGCTATGTCGTTCTGGACAAAACGGATAAGGTACTCATTGATAACAATGAAACGGTGGAAAAGATCCTTGGAGAAATGGCTGTTCAGATGCAGGAACAGATGGAACCGGAGGAATTTGAAGAAGGTTTTGTAGAGGGCATTGACGCGGAGCAGGTAGCAAGGCTGGTCGAGGATGAGGAAGAAATCGATCCTGCAAAGGTCATTGAGGAACAGACCAAATTAAAAGAAGAAGCCGAGGCGGAGATCCAGGAGATGAAAGCCGAGGCGGAAAAAGAGATTGCCGAGCTGCGTGCGGAAGCATCCGAGAAGGGTTATCAGGACGGCTATGCCGAGGGGAAGCAGAAAGCGGAAGAGGAATGCAGGGCGCATTATCAGAAACTGGAGCAGCAGCTGAAGACCAAAGAAAAAGAATTGGAAGACCGGTATCAGGAACAGATGGATGAGCTGGAACCTGCGCTGGTGGATAAATTGACCGATGTTTATGAACACGTGCTGGGGATACGGCTGGAGGAAGAGAAGGAGAATATCCTTTTTTTAATCAACAGATCCCTTGCTTCTCTTGATAGCGGAAGAAATTATATCATCCATGTCTCGAAAGAGGACTATGAGGCGGCAAAAAACAGTAAGGCGCAGATTTCCGTAGAGACCGGTATGCCGGAGGATGATTTCGAGATCATTGCAGACGGCACGATGAAAAAAGGAGACTGTATGATCGAAAGCGATCTGGGCATCATGGACTGTGGACTTGGAACCCAGATGAAGATGCTGAAACGGCAGCTTAAGCTGCTGAGTTATAACGGGTAAGCCGGAAGACTGACCGGAGGCACAAGAATACAGGATAGGCAGGTTGAGAAAAATGAACGCTGTTTCCTTGGATAAATATGATCAGGCAGTTGGGAAGATCTATTTCAAGCGGCTGGGCAGGATCACTAACGTGGTGGGACTGACGCTGGAGTCCGCCGGACCGGACGCGAAGATGGGCGATCTCTGCCGGATCTATACAGGACAGGATATGGATGCCGAAAGTGCGATCTTAGCGGAGGTCGTTGGCTTTAATAATAATAAAACATTGCTGATGCCATATGAGGCGACTGACGGAATCGGCTTGGGCTGTATGGTAGAAAATATGGAGCATCCTTTATCCGTACAGGTAGGGGATGCTTTATTAGGACAGATACTGGACGGTCTGGGAAGACCGATCAGCGAGTTCAAGTATGATTCGGAACAGGTATATCCGCTGGATGCTCCGTCGCCGGATGCTATGACCAGAACGATCATCAACGAAGCGCTTCCGTTGGGCGTCAAGGCAGTGGACGGGCTGATCACCATTGGCAAGGGACAGCGAATCGGGATCTTTGCGGGTTCCGGTGTCGGTAAATCCACGCTGATGGGGATGTTTGCGCGAAATACGAAAGCAGATATCAATGTGATTGCATTGATTGGAGAGCGTGGCAGAGAGGTTAAGGAGTTTATCGAACGAGATCTCGGCGAAGAG
>CAMWKA010000267.1 GCA_947174725.1 uncultured Lachnospiraceae bacterium
TGCATAAGCGCTTGCGCCGGCAATGATCATTTTGGGTTTACACTCCAATGCAATTTCTCTTAATTTATCATAGTCGATAAAACCCTCGTCATTCACGCCATATGGAACGATCTTGAAATATTTACCGGAAATATTCACGGGACTTCCATGTGTCAGATGCCCGCCATGATCAAGATTCATTCCCATGATCGTATCGCCGGGATTACAGATCGCGAACTGCACTGCCAGATTTGCCTGTGCACCGGAATGGGGCTGTACGTTGGCATAATCACAGCCAAAGAGCTTCTTTGCACGTTCCCTTGCCAGATCCTCCACAACATCCACGCAATCGCATCCGCCGTAATATCTCTTTCCCGGATATCCTTCCGCGTACTTATTGGTCAGTACGCTTCCCATGGCCGCCATGACAGCCTTGCTTACCCAGTTTTCCGAAGCAATCAGTTCTATATGGCTGTTCTGACGTTCCTGCTCATCCACGATCGCCTGAGCTGTCTCGGGATCGACCTTCTTAATTTCCTCCAGTGAATACATAATTTGTTTCCTCCATATTGATCATCTAAGTTATTTTATCATAATCTATCATATTTTATCATAAATCTATCAGATATAAAATAGGCAATTAATTAAAATTGGCAGATACATTAATCCTATTTGGACGCGAATATTTCTTCCGCGTACCTGACTGACTCCATCGCGTCTTTCGCGTACTTATCGGCATGGATCATATCGGCATATTCCTGCGTCAGAACAGCTCCGCCCACAAGCACCTTGCAGTCAACTTTCTCCGCATGAAGCATCTTGATCGTTTCTTCCATCGCAGGGACTGTCGTTGTCATCAATGCGCTCAGCCCCACCAGACGGATCTGTTCTTCCTTTGCCGTCTTTACGATCAACTCCGGCGGCACGTCCTTCCCAAGATCGATCACGTCGTAACCATAATTCTCTAATAATACCTTTACAATATTTTTACCAATATCGTGGATATCTCCCTTGACTGTGGCTAAGATAATACGCCCTTTCTTTTCTTCTGCCGCGCCCTTTGACTGCATCGTCTCCTTGATCACATCAAATGCTGATTTTGCAGCCTCCGCGCTCATCAGCAGCTGGGGTAAAAATACCCGTTTTTCTTCAAACCCTTTCCCCACGATATCCAGCGCCGGAATCAGCTTACCGTCAATGATCTCTATGGATTCCATCGTCTGAAGGTACTCCCCTGTCAGATGAGCGGCTCTTTCCTTCAACCCTTTTACAATTGCTTCGATCAGCGGATCCTTCTCCTGCATATCCGCGCCGCCTGTTTTACTGCCTGCCGTTCCATTTTCCAAATCTGCTCTGCCGTCCGCTGTTCCGGTTCCCATCCCTGCCCCCTGCGCCGTATTAACGGTTGTCACTACCGGCAGATTCGACGCATATTCAATATAATCAGAAAAATTCTCATCATATCCCTGCAATGCGCAAAACGTATGATAGGCTTTCATCATCTCTCCGGAATTCGGATTCATGATGGCGGCGTCCAGTCCGTTCTGCATCGCCATAGTAAAGAAGGAAGCATTGATAAAATCCCGATTTGGCAGTCCAAAGGAAATATTGGACACTCCCAGGCTTGTCCTTCCCTGATACCGTTCTTTGATGCCTTTTAGGGAATCCAGCGTCACCTTCGCCGACTCCTTATCCGCGCTGACGCTCATTGCCAGCGGATCAATGATGATATCCTTTTTCGCAATGCCATACTCTGCCGCTTTTTTGTATATCTTATCTACGATTGCCAGTCGTCCCTCCGCCGTTTCGGGGATACCATCCTCATCAATCGTCAGCGCTACCACAAGTCCGCCATATTTTCTGACCAGCGGAAATACTTCCCGCATCACTTCCTCTTTGCCATTAACGGAATTGATCATCGCCTTGCCATTATAACGGCGAAGCGCCTGTTCCATCGCTTTACTATCTGTCGTATCGATCTGCAGCGGAAGGTCGGTCACCCCTTGCAGTTCCATGACAACTTCCGTCATCATGGCAGCCTCGTCGATCTCCGGAAGTCCTACATTAACGTCCAGAACATCCGCCTTTTTCTCCTGCTGTGTCAGTCCTTCCTGCAGGATATAATCCATATTGTGATCGCGGAGCGCCTGTTTAAACTTGGATTTACCGGTGGGGTTGATCCTCTCGCCGATAAGTATTGGTTTCCCTGAAAATTCCACCGCATGTGTATAAGAAGCAATCAGGGTATGTTCCTTCCAAGTCAGAGGCAGCGGCGTCATCTCTTTGACCGCAGCGATCATGCTGCTGATATGCTGCGGCGTCGTTCCGCAGCAGCCCCCAAGGATACGGCCGCCCAGTCCTGCAATTCTGATCATCGCGTCCCTGAATTTATCCGGTGTCACATCATACACCGTCCTTCCATTCTCCGTTCTTGGAATACCGGCATTGGGATTGACAATCACGGGAACGGAAGCATATTCCGCCAGTTCCTCCACGATTCCCATCATCTGTTCCGGTCCGAGGCTGCAGTTGATTCCCAGCGCGTCTACGCCCAGTCCCTCCGCCACCGCTACGACGGCTTTTGCATCTGCACCGGTCAAAAGCTTTCCGGAGGCATCATAAGCAGTCGTCAGAAACACCGGAAGTTCACAGGTCTCTTTTGCTGCCAGAATGGCCGCCTTCGCCTCATAGATATCATTCATGGTCTCAATCAGGATCAGATCCACGCCGTAAGCGGCGCCGATGGCGATTGTCTTACGAAAGAGCTCTACGGCGTCTTCAAAATCCAGATCGCCAAGGGGTTTTAACAGCTTTCCAAGCGGTCCGATATCCAGCGCAATATAATGATCTTTCGCAGAAGCGCCGTCTGTCCCCGGACTTTTTTCCACTTCCGCAACAGCTTCCCTGGCATTATCAATCGCCCGTTCCACCACATTCTTCAGGGAATACTCCCCCTCCTCCTGAAACTTCAATGCATTGGCTCCAAAGGTATTGGTCTTTAAAATATTGCTGCCCGCCATGAGATAATCATAATGGATCTTTCTAATCTCGTCGGCATGGGTGATATTCCACGTCTCCGGAAGCTCGCCTGCTTTCAATCCTGCTGCCTGAAGAAGCGTTCCACAGCCTCCGTCAAAAAACACAAAGCCTTCTTTCATTTTTTCCTGTATTGTTCTCATACTAATCCTCCATGTCAGAGCAGTTTTACTGCGATGACACGCGATGAGAAAT
>CAMWKA010000268.1 GCA_947174725.1 uncultured Lachnospiraceae bacterium
ACGATATGCTGTGCATATACTGTGCATATACAATCCGATGCTTTTACTATTGTAAGATAATCTTTCGGTTTCGTAAAGCCAAATTAATGAAAATAAAATGATTTGCAAAATATAATCAATAGAAAAAGGAAAGATAATAAATATATTGATAAAACTAGAATATAAAACGGAAGTGTGGTAAAATTCTGATGGAAAGATTATCCAGTGATCAAGCGATAAAGAAAGGAACATCATGGAACGTGGTATTTTAAATAAGATAAAAAAAGGTGAAGTAATTGCGATCATTCCGGCGCGCGCCGGTTCCAAAGGCGTAAAAAATAAAAACATACGATGCCTCCAGGGTTATCCTATGTTGGCATTTTCTATTGCGGCATGTAAAATGTGCCGGGGGATCGACAGGATCATCGTGTCTACGGACTCGGAAGAATACGCTGAGATCGCAGGTTATTATGGCGCAGAAACGCCGTTTTTAAGACCTGCGGAGCTGGCGGGTGACCAGTCGACAGATATAGAGTTTATGGAACATACGATCAACTGGCTGTATGAACACGAGCAGAGTGTTCCGGAATATTTTGTGCATATCCGCCCAACGTATCCGCTCCGGGAAATTGGGGTAATTGAGAAGGCGATCGAGTTATTCCGGGCAGATGCATTGGCGACATCCCTGCGTTCCGCGCATTTAGCGTCCAATACGCCGTATAAATGGTTCAATCTGAGGGAAGATGGATATTATAAAAGTATTCTTGATCATTTGACGCTGGATGAGGCGAATAACCCGCGTCAGGCATTTCCGGACGTATATATTCCGGATGGTTACGTGGACATGCTCAGAACGTCTTTTATCGTAGAGCAGGATCTGATGCACGGAGACCGTATGATCGGTTATGTAGTGCCGGGCGGGGTAGATGTTGACGCTATGAAAGATTTGGAATATTTGGAATATTATCTGACAAAGAATACATCGCCGGTTCTGGATTACCTGAGAGAGCATTATCAAAAATTAGAGGATTGGGAAAGAACATGAAAAAATGGCATATTCTTATGATCGGTCTTGGCAGTATAGGACAGCGTCATGTAAGAAATTTAAAGAGGCTTTTGGGTGACCAGTGCGAGATCAGCGCGTACCGTGTCAGAAGATTGCAGCAGACCTTTTCGGATACGATGCAGATCCGGGATGGAGTGGATCTGGAAACGGAGTATCATATTAAAGTTTATACAGATTTGAAAGAGGCTTTGAACCCGGAACAGGAGCAGGAGAAACCGGATCTGGTTTTTATTACCAATATTACCAGTAAGCATATGGAATGTGCCTTGGCGGCTGCGGAGGCGGGATGTCATATTTTTTTGGAAAAGCCGGTGTCCGACAGTATGGACGGGGTGGAGCGGCTGATGCGGTTGAAGGAAGAAAAAAAGATCCATATTTTTATGGGATATCAGAACCGTTATCATGTATGTATCAAAAAGCTGGTGGAATATTTAAAGGAAAATGTTCTGGGACAGTTGGTCAGTGTCGATGCGGTTTTTTGCGAACGTTTGACAACGATGCATACGTATGAGGATTACAGCACTACGTATATGGCAAGAAAAGAAATGGGAGGCGGTCCTGTCCTCAATCTTCAGATTCATGATCTGGATTACCTGCAGTGGCTGTTTGGTATGCCGGACTCTGTCTATGCAGCTGCCGGAAAACACAGCAGCCTGAAAATAGATGTGGAAGATCATGCAGTGGTCAGTTATGTGACAGAGTATCGGGGGAATCCGTTGACAGTCACTTCAAAAACCGACTTTCTTCAGTATCCGCCGGTGCATACCTGCAGGGTGGTGGGCGAAAAAGGCAGGATCGAGCTTGATTTTAACTGCGCGACTGTCACGTTGATCTTAGAAGACGGCAAGCCGGAAATCAGCGAATATCCTGATTTTACAAGAAACGACATGTTTCTGCAGGAGCTGCAGGACTGTCTGCATTGTATACAGGAGGATACGCCGGAGAAGATTCCTCTGTCGGAGGGGGTCAAAGGATTAAAAATAGCCTTGGCGGCGAAAGAATCAGCGGAACGAAACCAAGTGGTTAGATTGAAAAATCAAAGATTTTTCAAAACCGAATAAATTCGGTTTGCAATTATTGTGCCTGCGGCAGCATACAACAAAAAGCTTACGCTTTTTGTTGTCGAGAATCGCAGGCTGTGGAAAGGCATGGTTATTAATATGAAAAAGAACTATATGGATCAATTTTCATTAAAAGGAAGGGTATGTATCATCACCGGAGGCGGCGGTCTGATCGGAATGAAGCATGCGGAAGCGGTGATGGAAGGAGAGGGGATTCCCGTACTTCTTGATATTGCAGAGGAAGGTATGCAGAGGGTAAAGAAATGCCTGATGGAGGAATACAGTGAAAAGCAGGATGGGAAAGATTCCTCCACGACTGAACCGGTTATAGAAACCTTTGTCACAGATATTACAAAACGCGGAGATCTGGAGAAGGTCAGAGATATCCTTCTGCAAAAATATGGACATATCGACGCATTGATCAATAATGCGGCGAATAATCCGAAAGTCGAAGGGGGATCGAAGAATCTTGCCGCTACAAAATTTCCGGATTTTCCGGTAGAAATCTGGAATGCGGATCTGGCGGTGGGGTTGACCGGCGCCATGCTTTGTGCGCAGGTATTCGGCGGGGTGATGGAGCAGCAGGAAAAGGGCGTCATCATCAATATTTCCTCTGATTATGGGCTGATTTCTCCTGATCAGCGGGTGTATCGGAAAGAAGGAATTCCGGAGGAGGAGCAGATCATTAAGCCGGTATCTTATTCCGTAGTAAAGCATGGAATCATCGGATTGACCAAGTATCTTGCAACGTATTGGGCAAAAAAGGGCATACGGGTGAATACGCTCTGTCCGGCAAGCCTTGCTAATGGGCAGGATGAGGAATTTGTAAAAAAACTGTCAAATCTGATTCCTATGGGAAGGATGTCCGATCCGGATGAGTATGTGGGAACAATATTATATATGCTTTCGGAGGCAAGCTCATATATGACCGGAGCGACAGTAGTGCTGGATGGCGGAAGGACGAGCTGGTAAGAGATCGTATGAAAAATAGCGTTTTTCATTTCTATTTAAGTCGTAGCAAAGCTGCGACAAGAGGGATTAGATTGAAAAATAAGATTGATATCTTATTTTTCAATCAGCAATTTGAGTCAGAG